>JAIBAQ010000049.1 GCA_019695095.1 Candidatus Hydrogenedentota bacterium | reverse complement strand
GGCGGGCGATGGCCCGTCGTCGAAATAGATGCGAAGGATGATGCCGCGCGCCGCGAGGGCTTCGCGTTGAACGGCGGCCAGGGATCCGTCCTGCACGTGGTGCATTGTTGAATGAATGCTCGTGATGGCGGCCGGACCTTTAATGTCAGCGAGGGTGATCGTCTTGCCCGCGTTAAGCGGTTCCATATCCGGGTAAGCGTCGTAATGCCACCCGGCGTTGCTCATCCCGAATGTGCGGTCAGCGCGTATTGTGGCGAGGTTGCGCCACGGTTCGTGTTGGTGTGAATGCATGGTGGGTACACCTCTACTGGGATTGACCGATTGCCCCAAACGACCCGTGCGAGACGGAACCTTAATGAAACCGCGGCTAGGATGCAAATTGAATGGGAACCGTCAAGTGGGTTTGACGTGTTGAACCCGAAAGAACAGGCAAGCCATTGCCGCGAGAGAGCACAAAGGTCACAGCGCAGCATAGCCGCAACCCAATTGACTCAACCACTGATGATCACCGATGAACGCAGAAAAGAGGAAGGATTAAGCCCGTATGACATCAAGCCACGGGGGACACTGGGCGCGCGGGGAAGTCTGTCAAGCTTACACGGACGTTTCGGATAGTAGTTCAAAACGTACAGATGACGAGGATTGGAATTTGACCACGAATCAGACGAATTACACGAAAAGAAGGATCTATCAAGTCCGAATGATATCAGGCCAGGGCGAACGCTGGAGCCACGGAAAATTACGGTCGAATCCTTGCGGAAATGTACCGGATTGGGGGGGCAAATTCTGCGAATAGAACAGAGAAAATACCAGATTGTAGTACATAGGTCACAGCGCAGCGGAGCCGCAGTCAATATGACTTAATCACCGATGAACATAATTCCGATGAACAAACCAAATGGGTGCCACTGTTCGACAGCTAAGTGGACTGGTAGCGGCGTTTTGCCGCCGGTTTGGCTCTCTTGGCGCCTATGGCATTCTTGAGTTCCGAGCGAATCGGCAGGCAGAGACCCGCGGCAAATACGTAGCGAAGGCGTCCTTCCTTCATCATTTTGTGGACGCCTTGCACCGTGACGTTCAAGGCCTGTGCAGCTTCTTTGACGCTGGCGAGTTCGGACGCTTTGACGCGCTCAGCATCTTCGCGGGCCATGTGTTCGCTAATGGCTTTGGACAACTTCTGCTCAGACGCCAGCGTCCAGAACCCATCCTTGCAGACGGTGCAGAAGTGACCATCCAGTCCCTTTACCTCAAACGGGGTGTAGTTTTTAGGTTTGCAGCGTTCGTGGATACCCTTCTTGTAGCGCATAGTGCCTTCCGAACCACAAATGGGGCAGTCTTTCCAGTCTTTGTCGCGCATTTCACTGTTCCTCCAACCGTTTGAATGAGATCACAACGGTTTCGTCATCGTGGATCTGAACCTTCAAATAGGCAATCGCCCCATAGACGTTATGATGATAGACATCCTGCCAGAGTTTTGTATTGGTGTGAGTTGTCATCGACTTGTAGAATTCGTTCGCTTCTAGGGTCAACACGTGTTTTGCAATCGCTTCGTTATTCGGTAAACCGAAGTCGTCACTGGCGCACCGGAGAGCCGTACGCGTCACACGATAGCTGCCTTCCTTGACGAGTTCCTTCAGGCGCGAAAGCGAGTAATGCGGCTTTCGTTTCTCCATCTAGATAGTGCCTCATTCGGTTTAAATTTTCAACCAAACTGTTGCGATCCGGATTTGCCCCCGCGTAAACGGATGAGTTGAGAGACTAAATGCTACTACATGGGGGAAACTAATACAATTAGGATTTCGAGTGAATTTTTGGCAGCCCCATTGCGCACGCTTTGAAGATTAGGCGTAGCAGTGCATTGGACTGGCAGGCGGAGTTGGAGACGAGGATGGTGGCGTAGACGGTGCGGCGGGTAATCTTCACTTGATTGCCCGCCGTGAAGCCGGGGTGGCGGTGAATCTTGCGAATGGTGAGGACGGCCATCCCGATGGCCCAAAGGCAGAAGCGGCGGATGCCGGTTTCGGATTTGGGCAGCAGCAGGGTGTATTCGAGCGCGTTTTCGAGGTGATGCAGCGTGACGGCGACGAGGCGCTGGATGCCTTCGCGATACGCGGGATCGTTGGGTCCATGCTCGAGCTTGGTCAGGTCGAAACCGGTTTCGTTGAATATACTCTGCGGCAGCCAGCAGACCCCGCGTTTTCGGTCGTCCCAGATGTCTTTAAGAATGTTGGTCATCTGCAAGCCTTGTCCGAAGGAGACCGCGAGCTTTTGCATCTCGTCGCGGCGCGCGGCGACTTCGGGGGAGTAGGCGCAGAAGAGGTCCGTAAGCATTTCGCCGACAACGCCCGCGACGTGGTAGCAGTAGGCGTCGAGGTGGGGCAAATCGCGTAAACCGTCGGTGAAGCGGCCTTCCTGAAACTCGTCCATGCCCTCCGACATGATTCGCACGCAGCGGGTGAGCGCGGCGCGTTCGGCTTCTGAAAAACTGTGCGTAATACGGATAGCTCTCGGCGAGTTTGCGATAAGGTCGCGTTCGGCGTCGGACGCGCCGGTAGTAAGCCGAGGCGCGAGACCGTCGGCGAATGCTTCCGCGGAAGTCTCTCCCGCGACGACGCGCACGAACTCTTGCGAGAATTGGACCTTTTCCTCAATCGGTATCGCCGTGGCGTCTTCGATGGTATCGGCGATACGGCACAGGAGATAGGCGTTGCCCACAACGAGCCGGAGGCGTTCGGGCAACTGGGGGATCGTCAATGCAAACGTACGCGACACGTCCTGGAGAATGGCGTCTTGGTAGGCGACGTCCTCGGACAGCGCGTGAGGTATGGAAGATTCTGGTTTGACGATAGCGTTCATGCGTGATTGTGCGGTATGTGCAAGTTCAGTGGACATTCGAGAGGGTACGCTAGCGGCGCGGGGGATTCAAGAAAAGGGGGAGAAACGGAAAGATGCGGGGAGGGAGACCTACGGTCGCAAGATGTGTCCGCCGAGGCGGATCAGGAGACCACGCCACAGCGAGGGCGGGGAGGGAGACCTTACGGTCGCAAGAGTGGCGCGGTCAGGAGACCACGCCACAACATGGACCACGCCACAACATGATCACGTCACAACGTGCGCCGTGGCGGATCAGGAGATCTCGCCACGACGCGCCCAATTCTCCGTTTACGTTAGGGCCGGAACTGCATCGAATACAGATCGGCGTCTTTCATTTTGAAGTGGAGGCGGATGGGAGCGCCGGAGAGGGAGCTCACGTCGGCGTTGCCTTTCCATGTCACCGTGCGCTCGATTTCGTCGCCGATGATTTCGTCGCAATCGCCCAGCGTGAACGAGGGGATGGCCTTGCCCTCCGCGTCCTGCACCTCCACCCACACGCTGCCGGCCGCGGAAGTGGCGTAGTTGAGGACGAGCGACTTGCCGGTGAAGGTGAACGGCTTCGTGACGGCCTCGCCGCCCGTGTATGGGGCGTTGATGGAGATGAATCCGTCGGTGCGCAGGGTGAGGCGTTGGAGGTGGTGCGTCACTTGTCCGTAGTTGCGCTGCACGTAGAGCGACATGGTTTCCGAACCCGTCGGCACGACGCCGCGCGCGGGGTAGTTCGTGCGCGATGTCCAGTTGCCCGCGCCGATGCCGGGCCGGATGAACCCTTCCATGAACGTGCGGTCGTAGTTGAATCCGCCGCGGCTGGTGATGAGCACCGTGTCGGAGCAGTCGCCGGAGTACGAGGCTTCACCGCCGATTTCCTTCATCTTCTCGGCGGAGATGACGCGGCGGTCCGGCATGAAGCGCGCGGCGGTCGCGATGTAGATGTGCGGCGCACGGAAGTAGGGTGCGGTCTGGTTGGTGTAGAGGTGCTCGGGCGGCGTGTCGCCAAAGTTCATGTACTCGGGCTTGGTCCACGTGAAGAAATCCGGTGACGTGGCGCGGCTCACGGTGCGGTGGCCTTTGAAGTCTCCTTCGCGCCAGGTGCGGAAGTAGGAGACATATTCGTTCTCGGACTCAGACCAGAACGCGACGTTCTGCGAGTCGAAAGCGCCCTCGGTGATGACGGGCGCGTCGCTGCGCTTGGTCCAGCGCAGTCCATCCTCGGAGACAAACGCGACGAGTCCGGTTTCGCTAGTGCCTGCGAGGGCCTTGTACTGCTCCGCCGCGGGGACGCCGGGCTTGGTGTCTTTGAACGGAGAGAAGTTGTGCGAGAAGGGGGCATGTCCCGCGAGGATGATGTTGTTGTCTTTCGACCCCGCACTTTCGAAGAGGCCGAGATTGGGTTTGGTCCAGGTGATGCCGTCGGTGCTTTCCGCGTAACACGTGACTTCGGAGTCAGAACCGTCCTTGCGGGCTTCGGGCAATCCGCGGTAATACATGCGATACAGCGGGCCGTCCATGAACACGGTGACGTAACCGCAGAAGAGGCCTTCCCAGGGTTTGTCGAAGGCGAGCACGTTCTCGGCGAGGAGCGGCTTGTGCAATTCAAGACGCACACCGTCGAGACGGTCGATTAGGGAGTGGTCGACGAAGAGTTCAAGGCGTGAGCCGACGGACACGGGAGTGTCCTGCGCGAATGCGGTTGAAAACGAAATCGCGACGACCAGGATACACAAGCAGCGAGTTGCCAGATTCATGGATTCCTCCCCCTCAAATGTAAACCGAGAGAGCCATGCTACCACGATGAGCGACGGAGTGCCATGAAGAGAAGACTGGGAGGGCGGTCCCTGAAGAATGTCTCTCGCGCAGAGGCGCGGAGACGCAGGGAGCGGGGTGTTGTTCGCGGGCCGTGGGTTTTGACTTGGGTCTTTGGCCGGGAACCGGATGTAGTGCCGAAAACCACTGTAATAGTGTAGATTAATTCCCGCTTTCGCGGGAATGACGATGAGGGCGATGGACGGCGAAGGGGGGGCGGAAAACTGGGACAGACACGTCTTCGCTTCGCTGCGCTTGTGTCAGTCCCTGTTTTCCGCCGCTTTTGACTCTTCCTTGGGTCTTCCAGAATGTTGCTCCAATTAGGATTCACTACGCTAGGATTTGGGGTTCACGGTCTGGACTCATTCAGGACTGGGAGTTTGCAACGGTAGTTGCTATAGAATCGTTGCAGGATGAAACGGCGGGGGGAGTCGAAATGGAATGCTTGAAGCGATTGCCTGGAATCGTGGGTTTGGTGGTGACGATTCTCGCGGGTATGACCGCGTTGGCCGAAGGGCGGCCCGTGGTCAGCATGGACGGCGCGTGGTCGTTTCGGATGGACCCGGACAATGTGGGGGAGGCTCAGAAGTGGTTTGGGGCGGAGACGTCGTTTAGCGATTCCATTCAGGTGCCGGGATGTTGGGATGCGCAGGGATTCGGCGGCGAGACCGATAAGATCCGGCATCAGTTCCTTGGCAAAGCGTGGTATAAGCGGCAAGTGGATGTGCCCGCGGACTGGGCGGGGAAACGGGTGTATTTGCGGATTAGCGCGGTGCATCGTTATGCGTCGGTGTGGGTGAACGGCACGTTTCTGGGAGAACACATCGGCTACCTGTCGCCATTCGAATACGACATCACCGAGTTGGCAGCGCCGGGGGCTTCGGCGTTGGTGGCGGTGCGGGTAGATTCGGTGCAACGCTGGGACGTCGACACGATGCTCGGCGCGTTCGACATCATCGATTACATGGACACGTATTGGGGCGGAATCTACGGGCATGTGTCGATTGAGGCGCGCAACGCCGCCTATTTGGAAGACTTGTTCGTCGAGCCGCGCGTGAATCCGGCGGCGTGCCGAGCGTCCGCGACGGTGAAAGGCGAGGTTCCGCAAGGCGCAACATTCCGGTTGGAATTGCTGGACCAGGGCGGAGCCACGGTGGGGAAGACGGAATCGAAAGACGCGGTCGCTGCCGGGCAGATCGCCGCGGTGAACTTCGAGTATCCGGACGCGAAGCTGTGGACCCCGGATACGCCGGAGCTTTACGTGGCGCGTCTGTCCTTGATGCAGGGCGAGCAGGCAATCGATGTGCAGGAGGCCCGGTTCGGATTCCGGCAGATCGTGTTCGAGGGGACGCGCATCCTTCTGAACGGGAAAGCCTACTTCCTGCGAGGCTACGGCGACGATTCCATTTATCCGGAGACGATGACCGCACCGTCGGATGAGGCGTGGTACCGGAAGAAGATAGGACTGGCGAAGGAGTTTGGATTTAACCACGTCCGGCACCATAGCCACATCCTGCCGCCGGAGTATTTCGACGTTTGCGATGAGTTGGGGATGCTGGTGTCGCCGGAATTGCCGATTGGGTATCAGCCCTTCTACGACAAGGCGAAGGGTCCTGCGCTGGAGTTGTACAAGACGGAGTGGGCCGCGGCCATCCGCAAGCTGCGAAACCATCCCTCGATTTTCGACTGGTGCATGGGCAACGAGATGTACAACAGCATCCCGATCGCACCCGAGTTGTACAGGATTGCGAAGGAATTGGATCCGACGCGGCCCGTTGTGGACACGGATGGTATCTGGCCGCCCGGGCGGAACGACGAGGCGTTGAAGCGGCCCACGCTCGACCTGTACTTCTCGCAGTTCGACGTATTCAACACACCGCTCGAAAATCCGGACATGTATACGTTTCCGGCGCTGCCGAAGCCGGTCATCTCGCACGAATCCGGGAACTATGTGACATTTCCGCGACTGGACCAGATCGACCTGTTCAAGGACAACTTCAAGCCGTTCTGGCTGACAGCGGCACGCGACAAGGTCGCGGCGATGGGGCTGTTGACGGAGGCGCCACGCTGGTCCGAGAACTCCGAGCGGCTGTACACACTGCTGCACAAGCTCAATGTGGAGGCGATTCGCAAGAACCCGGACCTGTCCGGGTACCACTGGTGGCTGTTCCAGGACTACTGGACGACGTCGAATGGCATCGTTGATACCTACTTGCGGGTAAAACCGGGCGTCGACAAGGAGTCGATACTTCAATTCAACAATGACGTGGTTTTGGTGGAGGACGGCCTTAAGCTGACTTACCGGAGCGGGGAAGAGCTGGCGTCCGCGCAGTTTGTCTCCAATTTCAGCGCCGCGGACTTGAAGATCGAAGGTATCGGCTATTTGATGAAGCTTGGAGAGGACACGCTTGCGGACGTGTTGGAGTCGGGCCCAGCCGAGCAAGGGGCTGCGCAAGGAAGGCTGACGAAGCTCTCTAATTTCAAGTTTCCGCTGCCGGAGGTTGACACTCCCCGCCGGTTTACCGTTCAGATGCGGCTCATGGCCAATGGGAGGACCTTCACAAACGAGTGGTTCACGTGGGTGTATCCGGCGGAACCACACAGTCAGGCAGCAGCGGTTCCACTTTATGCGTGCGGCGAATACTTGCCGTGGCTGGGGAAACGAGGGGCCTTGGCGTTTCCCAGTCAGAAGCCGTACCCCACGAAGGCAGTCTACGTCAGCAACCAGTTGACGCCGGAATTGGTGGACGCCGTCTTGGCGGGGGCGTCGCTCGTGTTGTACAAGCCTCTCATGTTTACCACTGCCGCACCCGTTCGGTATAAGACGGCGTGGTGGTCGGGCAGTCCAGACGACAACAACGCGGGTACGGTGGTTTACGAGCATCCGGTGACGCGGGACATGGCTCCGGAGGGCTGGTGCGACACCTCGTGGTACCG
The DNA here is from genome assembly GCA_019695095.1 of Candidatus Hydrogenedentota bacterium. Lineage (NCBI taxonomy): Bacteria > Pseudomonadati > Candidatus Hydrogenedentota > Candidatus Hydrogenedentota bacterium. The sequence continues at coordinate 27,686 of JAIBAQ010000049.1, read as the reverse complement.
CTTGCTGGAAGGAAGCGAAGGGTATCTGTTGGACGAGTTGCCCGTGCGGCCCAACGTGATCCTGCGAGGAATCGAGGTCGTCCACGTTTGCCGAAACAAGGGTCTGCTCTTCGAAGCGTCGGTTGGAGAAGGAGCAGTCGTTGTCTGCGGGTTGAACCTGGATGCATCGGATGACGGTGCCGCGTGTCCCGAGGCCGAATGGCTGACGTCACAGCTCATCGAATACGCGGGCTCGTTCCCCAATCCGGGGGCGGCCATGCCGGAGAGCATCCTACGGGAGCGCGCAATCGAAATGCCCCAGTTTGAAGGGCCCTTTGTGGAAGGCTATGCGGAAACTCTCAGCACCGAGCTGGAAAAGGGCCAGTCGTTTTCCTATCGGAAGCAGATTGCCGAGGTGTTGGTCGTGCGCCAGACGGAAGCAGGGCGAGCGTTGGAGTGGAAGACGGCGGCTGTTCCCGAGCCGTTTTCGGAGGAAGGGATTACCTTCGTGTTTGCGGGTGGCCTCGGGTGGATATCCGAGCCGCAGACGGATGGCTTCATGCTCTCGATTGACGGAAAAGATGCAATCGGTTTCGACGTGGGGCACGGCCGGGTGGATTGGAAAGATGAGACGGGCAAGGTAACCCTGAACTTCGTGCCGAGAAAGATGACGAAAGAAGATTGCGCGGGCTTGTTCTATCTCCGTGTACCTCGCGAGTATCTGACGCCGGGAAGACCCTGTACGCTCACCGTTCGCTCGCTGGGTGCGGGAAGCCGGCGCTGGTTTGCGCTGCATCCCTATGCCGATGTGCTTGGCCACTCTGCTCCGTAGGGCGATGCCGTTATCGGCGCGTTTTTCCGAAAAACAGTCCATCCGATCCATGCAACTGGTCCATAGGGATGAGGGATAAGAGGGGAAAGCCTCCTTTGGTAGGTGCATTATCAGGGGTATTGGTTGACGGAATCGATTAGGAAGATAACTGCGTATCAAAGATCGTTTGCGGATTCCAGTACGGGCCATGAGGGGATCGGCCTATAAACAAGAGGTTCCCGGAGGCGTGCTAAGACGTCTGTTCGGGCCGTGCCGACGGGTAGGTTGAGTTATTCAAATATGAATAACTTTCGTGCGTCAAGAATTTTATCGGTTGACTTGAAAGAGGGTGCGTGCTATAGTGCGGACGTTTAGCGCAAAGCCAATTTCGCAGAAGCGGGGACGTATTCTCAACCGATACGTAAGTTGTCAGCGGATTGGAGCCGAGTTATGACTATCTATGTGTGCTCCGGTCTTTGCAATGAGTTTGGAGCAACATCTGCATGAAGCGATGGACTGTGATGCTGATTCCCCATGGAGCGGGGAACACGCGCAGCTTAAATCTATATTCGGTTCAGGTATGGCTTGTTGTAGGCGTTTTTGCCCTCCTTTCGTTTACATCTGCCTTCCTATATAAAAGCAACTTGGTCGCTCGTCACAGCATTGACCGTTTGGAGCGAGACAAGCGCGAGATGGGCTTGGCGGGTGCGGCGCAGGAAAGTCCCGCAAAACTCTCCGAGCAGGACCGCCAGAAGATTGAACAGACCATCCGCGAAGAGTACGAGGCGCGGATCGCCACCATCACCGGCGAGTTGAGCGAGTTGTACGATCTTGAGACTCGTTTCCGCCAAATCAATGGACTTCCCCCGAAGAGCAACACGCCCGCGGGTTACGTGGGCGGGGCCGTTTCGGAAGAGGGAGGAAAGGGTGGCCCACCGACGGGTTCGGATGTGGATGATGACGTGGATTTCAGCCGGGACGTGCTGATGCGTCCGCCCAGTGTGATTAATGGGGTTTACCGGCCTTCAGCCGATCTAATTGTCCAGGAAATCAATCTGCGCCGGGACAGCCTTCGTGAATACGAGTCTTCGACGATGGCGGCGAGGGCCCAGGTGGAGCGCCGCCCGGCGATCTGGCCGGTGCGCAACGGAAAAGGCAAGATTACGTCGCGGTTCGGTTATCGCAAAGATCCGTTCACGCGAGACCTTCGCAGGCACGAAGGTACGGACGTTGCCGCGCCCGTGAATTCGTCGGTGGTGGCGACAGGCGCGGGTGTGGTAATCTTCTCCGGTTACGATAAGTATCTGGGCTATTGCGTCAAGATCGATCACGGCGGCGACACGGTGACGGTCTACGGCCACTTGAACAAGACCACGGTGCGGCAGGGCGACAAGGTCCGGCGCAATCAGGAAATTGGAAAACTCGGAAGCACCGGCCGCAGTACGGGCCCCCACGTCCACTACGAAGTTCGGATCAAGGGCAAAGCGGTGGACGCAGAAAAATACTTGGGGTTCTAGAATCTATGCTTGAAGCTCGACAGAAGCGCTCCGTGGGAGACGCGCGTGTTGTGACGATTATCGGTCAAGGGACCACGATAATCGGGGACATCAAGTCGAAAGGCTCGGTGCGTATCGAAGGCGTTGTTTCGGGCAAGGTGCATAGTGACGAAAGCATCACGGTTCACGAAACGGGCCGCGTGAAGGCGGATCTGGTTTCGGGGACTATTTCCATAAGTGGCGAAGTTGAGGGCAACGTGACTGCTTCCGAGCGGCTCGACATCGTATCGCCGGGCAAACTGGTCGGAGACATTACCGCGCCGCGAGTCGCCATCGCCGAGGGCGTTTTGTTCGAAGGCAAATGCGTCATGAAGGCGGTGGGCACTGACCCGGCTCTGGCCGCGCCACCCGAGCAGCAAGCGTTGCCGAATCCTGATCTCCAACGCCGCCCCGTCTGACGCGGCGGTCTAAGCCGGTCTCCAATCCATCATGTCTCACCGTGCGCGTATTATTGTTGCTATGAGCGGGGGAGTGGACAGCTCCGTCGCGGCGGCCCTTCTTGTCGAACAAGGGTATGACGTCATCGGAATGACCATGCGAGTGGCGTCGGGCGAAGGGCGGGAATCGTCCGACAAGGCGTGTTGCACGCTCGACGCGGCCAACGACGCGCGCCGCGTGGCCGATGCCCTCGGGATTCCTCACTATGTGCTCAATTACGTGCAGCGATTTGAAAAGGAAGTCATCTCCGACTTCATCCAAGAATATATGGCGGGAAGGACTCCCAACCCCTGCGCACGGTGTAACCAGCGCGTGAAGTTTGGCGCCCTCTACGAGAAGGCACTCGCCATTGAGGCGGATCGCATTGCCACGGGGCACTATGCGCGTGTCGAGCAGAGGTCCGGTAAGTCCGTGCTGCGGCGCGCGCTGGATCTGAACAAGGACCAGAGTTACACGCTTGCAGGGCTGGCTCAAGATCAACTTCGCCGCGCCATGTTCCCCTTGGGAGACTTGACCAAGGAGCGGACGCGGGAAATCGCGCGATCGCTTGGACTGGGTACGGCGGAGAAGCCGGAGAGCCAGGAGATTTGCTTTGTGCCCGACGACAATTACCGGAACTTCCTGGCGCAACGCGTGGACGTGCCGGCTCCGGGCCCTATTGTGAATACCCAGGGGCAGGTCGTCGGCGTGCATTCGGGATTGATGCACTACACGGTAGGTCAGCGGAAGGGGTTGGGGATTGCCTCCGAACGGCCCTACTACGTGGTGAAGTTGGATGTTGCGAACAATACACTCGTCGTGGGACGCGAAGAAGACACGTTTATCGAGTTCTTCTCTGTAGGCCAGATGATCTGGGGATTAGAAGATGCCGACAGCGGTCCCTTCGATTGCCTGGTGCAGATTCGCTATAAGAACCGGGCGGTTCCATGCACCGCGCATCCAGACGGGGAACGACTTACCATTCAGTTCCACGAACCCCAGCGCGCAGTAACCCCTGGACAATGGGCCGTGCTCTACGACAAGTACGATTACGTACTCGGTGCGGGAATCATCGAGAGGGACCGATAGAGAGACCCGCTGTCGTCCTCATCTTTGCCCTAGTCCCGCGAGTGCGTGGAAAACCACTCCCAAATGACTTGTGTGGCGTCGATATCGTTGCTGACTTCGCCGACGGCGAAGGCGGGGAGGTATTGGAAGCTGCCGGGCCAGGTATGGCCACCGCCCTCGACGCCGTAGAGCAGCACATCCGAGTCTTGCGCCCCATTCGTATAAGGTAAGACCCACACGCGCGTGTCATCAAAGGGGTCGCTGTCGGGCAGATAGGTCTTTTCGCCCACGGTCTTACACTGGTTGCGTGCGGCCCAGAATAGGGCTGTGTCCTCAGCGGAAATGACGCGGCCGCGATGCTGCAGAGGGAGTTCTTCCGGCAGTTCCGGGCCGATTTCTCCACCATCCCACGGCATGATTGGATCGTCTTCGCCGTTGATGATGAGCATGGGTATGGGGGTGGTCGAATTGCAGTCAGGTTCCAGGTCTTCAGGAAGGTTTGCGATGACTGGCGCGGCGGCCGCGAAAAGAAAGGGAAGCTCGCACGCGAGACGGTACGTCATCATGCCGCCATTGGACATGCCCGTAACGTAGATGCGGGATGTGTCGATGGTGTGTTCCCGCCTAATTTTCCAGGTTAGCGCAAAGATGAACCCCACGTCGTCGATGTTTTCCTGCTGGGAGGGAAAGGAGGTTCCCTTCCGGCCATCGTTCCAGTGGTGTTCGTACGCGTCGGGATACACGGCGATGAATCGTTCCTTGCGCGCAAGCTCATCGAACCGGGAGTACAACGCGGCTTGATTTCCGGTGCTACCGCCGCCGTGCAGCACAATGACCAAGGGTACCTTCCAGCCGTTCGGTGTGGTAATGGGCGTGAAGATGCGGTAGGTGCGCTCGATGCCATCTCGAATGAGCGAACCGTGGCGCTCGCCTGCAATGGAATCGGGGCAACTGGAAACCAACAGGCACAAGGCGACCAAAGGGATCCACTTCGCGATCGTTCGAATGTGGCGAAAGGAGGTCAGCGACAACTTCATGGTGAATCTCCCACCGCTGGAGAGGCGTGCGAGGCAACTTCCGTGCGTGGTGCGAAAACTGCTACTACAAGGAACTAACCCTGAAGACGCGGTCCTTTCCGCAGCGGATACGTGTCCCGTCATCCGGGTTAACAGAAACTCTATACTTGTTAATACCCGCAAGCATGCGCTTCGTTTCCTGGGGAGCTCCGAAATGCATGGATTACCTCTCCCTAAACTAAGAGATAGACAAGATAGGAAGGCGCAATTTGAAGGGTTGCGTTATCCCAGCCGTGGGGGGAGATCGCTTCGAGCAACGCGGATGCCAGGGCAATTCCGAGTATTTGCATGCACACCAACGGCGAAGGGTGCATGTGAAAGATGCCGATCAGCGCCACGGCGACCGAGAGCGCCGAGACGGCGAACACGGCCGCCGATCCTTCCAGGCTGCGTGTGGAGGGCACGCTTCGCAACGAAGGGACAGGGTACCGGTGCTTGCCAAAGCGCGCGCCGACGGGTTCGCCAATGGCATCGCCCAGGCCGGTCACAAGAAATCCTGTAAACGCGGCGGGACCGAAAAGGAGCGATGAGGATACCCCCCCGACAAGTGTAGCGAGATAGGGGACGAAGATGTAGTGCGTGCGGCGGGGCGCGTCACGCTCGCGGGCCATTGCTTCGTAAAAAAGATTGCCGTCACCACGCCAAACGGCAAAGAAGATGGCGAGGGATGTCATCGCGCCAAAGAGACAGACGGCGCGCGTGCCGGAATGCCATTGGAGCGCCGCAGCCATGGCGAACGTGAGGAAGTGGAACGTCTTGCGCGTGTACGGTGTGCGCCAGCCGCGCTTGCGCTTGAGCCAACCCGCCAGACCCAGGGCTCCGAAGGCATAGGCCAACCACACAGGTCCCAGTGTGGCAAGCTCGATGGGAGTAGGGAAGTTGTCGACGAAGAAGCCGAGTACGCGAGTCAATGTAAAGACTCCTGGCCATCATGGGGGACGCTGGGGACTTTCGATTCTGCGAGACTTAAAAGCAGCTTACAGGAACGCCGGATCGAAAGAATAGGAAGCCAGGACGCCTGCATCCTGGAAACAGACTATTTTTCGTAGCGGTATCCAACGCCGTGGACGGTCTTGATGATAGCGGGGGCTTGCGGGTCTCGCTCGATGCGTTTGCGCAATTGGGAGATGTGCTGGTCGAGGGTACGGCTGTTGGGGAGGTAGTCGATGCCCCAGCATTCGTCGAAGAACTCGTTGCGAGTGACGACTTGTCCTGATTTGCGGTGGAGGAGTTGCAGGATCTTCACATCGCGAAGACTGAGATCGATGGACTCGTTGCCGCGACGAGCGCGCAGCTCCAAAGGAAACACTTCGACGTCGAGCAGGCTGAACGATTCGACTGCCGGATCGTGTCTTCGCGCGGCGAGGCAGCGTCGGGTAACGGCGCGAATGCGGGCGATGACTTCGCGCACGCCGAACGGTTTCATGATGAAGTCGTCCGCACCCAGTTCGAGGCCGACGACCTTGTCCATCTCTTCGGATTTGGCGCTGATGAAGATGATTGGAGTGAGCGTCTGGCGGCGTCGAATTTCGCGGCAGACTTCGTATCCGTCTACCCCGGGCATCATGATGTCGAGACACACGAAGTCGGGTTTCTCACGCTCAAACACATCGAGCGCTTCCGTGCCGTTGGCCGCGCAAACCGTGTCGTAGCCTTCGCGTTGGAGTACTTCCGCAAGCCCTTCGCGTGTATTGGGGTCGTCTTCGGCTATCAGTACTTTCATGATTGGTCTTCCATCAAGTGTATGGGGGCATGGAGCGTGATTTTGAAATGTGCGCCACGCTCCGACGGCTCAAGCGTCAGGTCGCCTCCGTGAAGCCGCGCGAGCTCGCGCGCAATGGTCAATCCGAGGCCCGTGCCGGCGACACCGTCGTTGATCCTGTCGCTCACGCGGTAGAACGGTTTGAAGATGCGTTCGTGATGGGGAGCGGGTATGCCGGGACCATTGTCCGCGACTTCGAGGATTAGGGTGTCATTTTCCTGTTTGCATGTTATTCGCACGCTATCGCCGCCTATCGCGTATTTCTCCACATTACTCAGGAGATTTCCCGCGATTTGCTCGAACGCGTCACGGTCAAATGCCGCGACACGGCAGTTAGAGGTGTCGAGGTCAATGTGAATCCCCCGGTTACGCAGGGGTGTGTCGAACTGCGATGCGACATTGCGCAACACATCTCCCGCGTTGCCCGGCGACGGATGCAGCGTGAGCAGTTGGCGTTCGTTGCGGCTGAAGGTCAAAACGTTGCCGATCATGCGGCTCAGGCGTTGGCTTTCCGATACGATGACATCGAGCCGGCGGCGGATGCGCTCATCGGTTTCCGACAGATCTTCTTGCAGGACTTCGGCGTACATCCGGATATTCGTGAGGGGTGTCTTTAATTCGTGAGAGACTTGGTTGACGAAGGTTACGCGTTGCTGCGCTTCGCGGAGGGCGCGCGTGTTTTCGCGGTAGAAATAGACCGCCAATCCTGCGCACGCCAGGGCCAATGTTGCGATGCCCGATGCCATGCCAAACCACAGAGGAGCCCCTTGGCTATCGTCGGGGACTATGTAGCTCAGATGCCATGAGCCCAGGGGTGGAGCAAGCGCGAGTTGCACGGGCGCGCGATTTCCTTCGGTGCCTAGATAGTCTCCCCATTGATAGACGACTGCATCTTGCGAGTCGTTCAACTCGATTCTAGCATCCGGCAATGCCGACGCCTCCGGGAGCAATCCCACAATGTCGGCCATGAGTCGAACTTCGTTGAGTTCTGCGCCAACGAGTCGGCCCGACTCTTCCCGCCACCAGAATAGCAACTGGATTCCGCTGCCCCAATAACCCGAGTGCCAACCCTTTATCGTGACAGGAGGAGGCGCGGCCTTCTTGAATTGCGTAATCGGATTAACACTGTCCTGCTGGACGGCGGTGCTCTGTGCCTGTGTTTCTGTCTCAGGCCCTGGGATTTCCGAGCGCTCCCAGATGGTGCGCGTGCGCGTGAGAAAGTCCTGCTCGTCCTTGGTCAGTGTTTCAGCAGGGGACGGATACAGCAGCGTCCCCCGCGGATCGAGCACAAAGTACTGCCGTACGATTCCGGAGGAGCGTGCCCGCTCACGCAGCAACTCGGCCGTTAAAGCGTCTGTCGGCCACTGCGCCATTAGTTCACGCTCTCTCTGTTCAAGCAGCGCGGAGATTTGCGCCGCAATATCGTTTAGACGCCCGGCCATCAGTTCATTGAACCGTACACGGACCATCGCGGTCTCGTTGCGCGACACAACGATCCCCAGCCACGTCACTGCGGCAAGCGGAGCGACAATAATCAGGAAGTAAATGACGGCCAATTTCGGTTTCACAACCCCTCGCTTGGATTACCGGGCCTTCTGCTGATTGATGCTTTGATACTGATCGGCCTTCATTTTCTTGCGCTCGAGCCCCCAGAACGGCGTCGCCACATTTGCAGCATTCGAACTGTTTCGTGCGGCCTCTTCCTTCAGTTTCGCATCTCCATACAGGTCGGCGTTCTGTTCCAGGTAGTAGACATTGCTGAAAAGGGCCTGGCGTGCTTCCTCGACCTTGCCTTCATCGCGGAGTTGCATAGCCATGATATTTCGTTCGACGCCGATTTGATAAATTGCGGCGGTCATCACATCGGTGTTGACGTTCTTTTCGACTTCTTCGGAGGAGTCCGTGAATCTTGTACTTACCATGCGCGTAAACGAATGGGGCGACTGACCTTCTATGTCTCTGTACTTGACGAGCGCGCCCGCAATGTCGCTTACGGTACCTGGACTATCTGCCGCAAAGTTCACCGGAACTTCGACCTCCACGATGGCGTACTTGGTCTGCCCGCCGTATAGCTGGTTCAACGTAAGCGTGACTTTCTGTCCGGCGATGTCCGCCTCGCGCCCCAGCATGCGGACGGGCCGCACGCCATCCGCGCAGTTTATTTCCACTTTCACCTCTTGCGCGACGACGGTCAGCACGTCGCCGAATTCGCGCATGAATGTTTGTTCCAGGTCGGCGGCGTTTTCCGCGAACATGTGGTTGCCATCGCTCGATTGCGCAAGCTTTGTCATGAGGTCTTCGTTGTAGTCGAGACCCAGGCCAATGGTGGTTACGGCGATGCCTTCGCGTCCCAGTGAAGTGCCGAGTTCGGCGAGGTCGCCGGGCGAACTCGGCCCCACGTTGGCGATTCCGTCGGACAGAAGAACAATGCGGTTGACGCGGTCCTTGTCGAGAAACTTGCGGAGTTCCGTTGCGCCTTTGCTTACACCCGCGAAGAGCGCCGTGGACCCATCCGCGTTGAGCTGCGCAACGGCGCTGTAGACCGGCTGCTTGTCAGTGAGTTTTGTTGCGGGCACCAGTACGCGCACATTCGTGTCGTACGCGACGACAGAGACAATATCGTCACTGCGGAGCTTTTCGATGGCCATGCGGATAGCCTCTTTAGCGCGAGCGATCTTCTCGCCCTGCATTGAACCCGATTTGTCGATCACAAACGCAACATTCACGGGCGCACGATGTTCGGCGTCGGCGGGTTCCTTGCCGGTCATGGACAGGCGAAGGTAGGTGGTTGTCTTCTGATTCTTCAGCAAGACTGGGTTGGCGATTTCGAGCGCGACATCGACGGATTCGGCCCACGCAATTGCGCCCAGGAGAAGTAAGGCGAGTATGGCCCTGGAGAAGTGCCGCAGTGCGGTTCGAGTCATGGGAGTCATGGTGGCCTCCTTGTACCCACGATACCACTAACCGGTCGAGAAGCCGAAGTGGATGTGAGCGGTTGTTGGAGCCAGGATAGGCGTAGAGAGCAATGACGTGGTGAGAACGGGGTGAGGGGGATGTAAAAAGAATGTAAAAGCACGGACGAACACGGACTGACACGAACCAACACGGACGAACACGGACGAACACGGACCGGCATGGGCCGGCACGAACCGGCACGGACCAGCATGGATAAGACGGTCTATTCGAAGTCCATGCGGAAGCGGTCGCCGAGGTAGGTACGACGCGCAATGGGATCGTTGGCGATTTCCTGCGACGTACCGGCGACGGAGATTTGGCCTTCGCTGATGATGTAGGCGCGGTCGGTGATTTCGAGGGTCTCGCGGACGTTGTGGTCGGTGATGAGCACACCGATGCCGATGTTTTTCAGCGCGGATACGATGTCTTGCAGATCGGCCACGGCGATGGGGTCGATGCCTGCGAAGGGTTCGTCGAGCAGGAACGCTTTGGGTCGCGTTGCCAGCGCGCGGCATATCTCGGTGCGACGCCGTTCACCGCCAGACAAGGTGTAGGCGGGGCTGTCGGCGAGGTGAAGTATGCTGAGGTCGGTCATGAGCTCTTCGGCGCGTTGCTTTCGTTCGGCGCTTTTGAGCTTTTGATGTTCGAGCACGGCCAGTATGTTTTGCCGCACGGTCAGTTTTCGAAAGACCGAGGGTTCTTGGGGCAGGTAGGCCATTCCAGCGCGAGCGCGTTTATACATGGGGAACTTGGTTACGTCTTTGCCGCAGAACCAGATTGTGCCGCGCGTGGGCCGAAGCATGCCGACAATCATGCGAAACGTAGTTGTCTTGCCCGCTCCGTTGGGGCCCAGGAGGCCGACGACTTCGCCGGGATTCAGTTCGATGGAAACGTTGTTGACGACGGACCGGCGCTTGAACTGCTTGACCAGTCCAATGGCGTTCATCAAAGAGGCGATAGGTTCGGACACCGTAATGCTCCCCGGAAATGTTATTGCTCGCGGTCGGCTTTCTCATTGGCATGCGGATTGAGTTCGTCGGCGCGAAAACTCCTCATCGAGATATTCCCCGTCTTGAGGTCGTAGTCCAACTCTTGCGCCTTGATCTGACTTATGTCTGACGTGTTGCCAGACACATTGCCAGAGAACGTCACCAAATTCTTGGACAGATTCAAATCGGCCCTATCGGACAGGATATTGCCAGCGGGACCTTTTACCTTGACATCTTTCTCCAGGACGACGCGATCGGGAGAAGGCGCATCGGGAGAAACATAATGGAAGGCGAAGCTTTGCGCCTGCATCCACAGGGATTCTTGTTCGGGTTTCTCGCCGCGGAGCTTGATGTCGACTCCGCCGCGAATTGAAGCGAGCTTTCCACCCACCATAGCGACTTCGGGAGCTTTGTCTACGTCCATCTTGGAATAACCCTGTTCAGACGTACTGGAGTCTCCCGCGGGAAACTCTAGACCCTTGGCGACCAGATTCGTCATGGTCGTGTCGCCGGTCTTGATGTTGTACGAGAACGTGTCCGAATTGAATGACGGAATCTGGTCCGATGTTCCTTTGACGTTGCCCGAAAAGTCAATGCTTTCCTTCGCGAGACTGAAATCGGCGCGCTCGGATGTGATGTCTCCCTGAGGACTAATGACGCGCACATTGCCGCGCAGTTCGATGGCAGAGGGTTGGCCGTTGCCTCCCCACGCAATGCCCACTTCGGACGCGCTGAGTTTGAGAGGCTTCCCGCCTTCTTGTGTCGAATCGAGGACGATGGAGACGCCGCCGCCCAAGTGTTTTGCCTGGCCGTTGGCAAACTTCACGGTGGCCGCACGGTCGATATTCATACGCGAGTAACCGGAGCTATCGCCCAGCCGGATTCCGCGCGCGCGGAGATTCGTCATATCGGAATCGCCCGAATCCAGGTTGTATACGATCTTTTCGGCCTCAAAACTTTCGATCTGCTCGGAAGAACCCCGGACGGCGCCGGAGAACGTGAGTCGATTGCCCTTGATGTCGAGGTCGGCGTTGTTGGCGGTGATCTTGCCTTGAGGACTGTCCACGCTTACCTTCGATTTCATGCGGATGGACGTGGGGCTTGTGCCGCCTTCCTTGGGCCATTCGAACGCCATGTCCTGGGAACCCAGGCGCATGGATTGTCCGGCGGCATCTTTGGAGTGCAGCGCGATTTCAACGCCGCCCGATATCTGTTTGAGTTGTCCGCCGTTGAATTCGACCAGGGGGGCGGGTTTTAGAATCTCGATGGATTCGTAGTTGCCGGCCTGCGCGAAAGCGCACACGCCGACTGTGCAGGTGGCCATCAGAACGACATAGACTCGTCTCATTGGGTGGCGCCTCCCTGCATGCTGACCTTGCCGACCACGTTCCGCAGCAGGAGTTGCTGCGTCTCGGCATGGAACTCCATCCCCTTGGACTTCAACTGAGTATCGCCGTCGGTGACGGTGGCCTCGTTTTCCGAGACGGCCTCACGTTTATCGTTGTTCCATGTCACATCCTGGAGCTCAATGCGGCGTGTCCCCATGGTGATTACGACGCCCTCGGAAAGTTCCGCCGTCTTGTTCACGTTGTCAAAGCGGGCGCTGCCGGCTTCGAAGCGGGTTTCCTCGCCGTTCTTTCCGAATACGACGGCGGAAGCGTTCTTAAGCGCCCACACGTTGTCTTCGAGCAGCGAGCCCTGTGGCGAGGTTACTTCGAAAGTGGGTTTTTGTTGTTCACCTTCGACAGACGTCTCGAAGAGCTTGAACGTGAGATTGCCCGTCATCGTGACCTGATCCGACGGCGCCGAGGCGGTTGGCACCGTTTCAGGCTGGGCGGGAGCAGGCGTTGCGGGTTGCGTACCTGGTTGCTGGGTCGGAGCTGGAGCCGGTTGGGACGGCGTTGCTGCAGGTTTCGTGCAGCCTGCAATGGCCGCGGCAATGACCGCGATTACGACTAAACTTCGCTTCACGCAGGTACCCTCTCATTCTTGGTGTAGATGAGCCGCAGCCCTTTCAGTGTAAGCAAGGGATCGACATGTGTAATGCGCTTGGAGATTTGCGAGATGAAACCCGCAAAACCGCCCGTGGCGACGACCTTCGGATTGCAGCCCATTTCTTCAGCGATACGGCCAATGAGTCCATCGACCATGTCGGTATAACCGAAGGTGAGACCGGATCGGATGTAAGAGATCGTATCGCGCCCGATCACATTGGCGGGCCTGGCAATTTCGACTTGTGGAAGCATGGCGCACCGTTCGAAGAGGGCGTCGGAGGAAATCTGAATGCCGGGAACGATGACGCCGCCACGGAACTCGGAAGCTTCGGAAACCACGTCGAAGGTGGTGGCCGTGCCGAAATCAACGATGATTAGTGGACCGCCATGTTCGTCGACCGCAGCGACAGCATTGACAATGCGATCGGCCCCCACCTCTTTGGGGTTGTCGACTTTGATGACGATGCCGGTGCGGATGCCGGGTCCGACGAAAAGTGGCGTCGTCTTGAACCCTTCTCTAGCCGCCTTTTCGAGAGAGTGGTTGACTTGCGGCACGACGCTGGATATGCAGCATCCGCGCACGGAGCGCGGATCGATGTTCTCTTGTTGAAACAGCATGCTGAACAAGATGCGCAATTCGTCGCTGGTGCGGTGCGTCGTGGTGACGACACGCCAATTAGCGCGCAATTCCGTGCCTTCGAAGAGACCCAGGACCGTATGGGAATTGCCGACGTCCATTACGAGCAGCATAATTTCAGGCTCCGTTCATCTCTACGATTTCGCCCAGGAGCAACTGCCGGACGCCGCTTTCGGTTTCCAGCACGAGACCGCCTTCCGGAGTAATCTCTTTCACAACACCCACGTGATCGCCGCACCGCACGCGACGGCCCATGATGGCACAGGCTTCTACCCATTCCCTGCGGACAGCTTCCAGGCCGCCCTGCCTTAATACCATAATTCTCCGGTCGAGTTCCGTCAAAACGTCTCGGAGAAGGGCTCCCCGGTCGACGTCGCGTCCCGCGAGGCATTCGATAGACGTTGCCTTGTCCTTAAGCTCCGGGGGGAAGTCCTCGGGTTTGTGGCGCACGTTGATGCCGATCCCCAGGGCGGTGCGATTGTTTCGGCTTTCAACGAGTATTCCGCAGATCTTGCGGCCCCCGGCAAGGACATCATTCGGCCATTTGACCGTGCAGGCACAAATCGGTTTCACCGCATCGCGTACAGCCAGTGGCGCGGCAAAGGCCAGTCCGTCGATAGGGGTCTCAAAGGCTACGCTGAACCAGAGGCCCAGGCCGGCTTGGCTGTCCCACGAACGGCCATGACGGCCCCGTCCGGAGGTCTGGCGGTCTGCAATAATGACGGTCCCTTCGCCACCCAGGTGAAGCGCGCGGTCGTTTGTCGATTCCACTTCTTCATACATCAACACACGAGAGCCCACAAATGAGGTGTTGAGCGGGGTTGCCAAGAGGGAGTCTTGTTGGAATCCTCTAGACATTCTCGATTTCTAGCGACAGGTCTACGGCGGGGGCCGAATGAGTGAGAGCGCCGATAGAAATGATGTGCACGCCGGTTTCCGCAATGGCCCGCACGCGTTCGAGCGACATATTGCCGCTGGCTTCGAGCACGACGTGGGTGCCTTGGGCGATTTCAACGGAATCGCGAATTTGTTCCAGCGTCATGTTGTCGAGCAGGATCGCGCCCGCGCCGGCATCGAGTGCTTCGCGCAATTCGTCAAGCGTAGTCACTTCGACGCCAACCTTCATCAGGTGGTGAGTGCCATAGGATGCCTTCTCAACGGCCTGGCGCACGCCGCCTGCGGCGACGATGTGGTTTTCTTTGATGAGGACTCCGTCGAACAAGGCGAAGCGGTGATTGGTGCCGCCGCCGTGTTGAACGGCTTTCTTCTCAAGATGGCGCATGAAGGGGGTCGTCTTGCGGGTATCGCAAATGCGCGTGTTGAGTCCGGCCACCGCTTCCACGTACTTTGAGGTGAGCGTGGCGACTCCACACAGACGCTGCACGAAGTTGAGTGCGACGCGCTCTCCCGTAAGCACCGAGCGGGTATTCGCTTCGAACGAAGCAACCTCGACGCCCTTCGTAAAGCGGGTCCCATCGGGCGAAGCCTTCCAGTCGGTCATGTCCGCGTCCAGTCCTTCAAAGACGGCGCGAAAGACTCCAATACCGCTCAGAACGCCATCTTGTTTTGCAAATAGATGGGCGCGGCATCTCGCATCCTCGGGCACGGTCAAGTTGGTTGTGATGTCCCCCTGACCGATGTCCTCCAGAAGCGCTTCATGCACCAGAGACCTCAAGGCAAGCATGTAACGTTACTCCTCCAGCTTAATCCGGATTTCTCTCGAACAGACACGAGAAGCTCACGCGCGTTGTGCATACGCGCGATTTGCCGCGAAAAACCGGGCCGCTCTCCGTTATTCGAGCATGTTCGTAGGAAATCCTCATGGCATAACCTCAAAGTCTTGCGCACAAGCATTTTGCGCCGACGCTCAGTCGCGCCGGTACAAAGTGCGGATTAACCGCATAGTGTAGCACGGACAAAGGGCCCGGTGCGACGTACAATCGCGGTTCCTCATTAGGACGTGTGCGAAGCGAGTACGTCCCTTACCGCTGCCACCATTTCCGCGCGGGAAACAGTCACCTGGCCGCTGCGTCCGGCTTGGCGATACGCTTCCCGATCTTCGATACCCTCGCGCTGCTGTTTCCCCGCGAACAGGTCCTTGACCGATACGACACCTTGCGCCAATTCGTCGCCGCCTACAATAACCGCCACGGGGATGCCGTAATGGTCCGCATGCGACAACTGATTCTTCATGCCTTTCTTGGAGCCGAAATAGGGTTCCGTGCGCAGCCCCGCGGCACGCAATTCCGCGGCAAGCTTGAGGGTCTCCGCTTCGGGCACGCCGCCCAGAGAGACAACAAGCACTTCGACGGTGGTGCGCTCGGGGGAAATGAGGCCCAAGTGAGCCAATGCAGCGACCAAGCGGTCGAGTCCCACTGCCATCCCTGTGCTCGGTACCGGGCGATCCATGAATCGCGATACGAGGCCGTCATAACGGCCACCGCCCATGACTGAACCGAATTGGGGTGCGCTGGGGATTGTCATTTCGAACACGGGTCCCGTGTAGTAATCGAGTCCGCGCGCGAGGCTGGGTTCAAAGTGCGCAGACTGTTCCGGCACGCCAAGCGCTGCCAAGGCATCGGCCAACGCGCGCATGTCGGAGACAGCCGCATTCGAAATCTCGTCGTTGGGAAGCGTTGAGGCGAGTCGCTCTACCACTTCGTGGCGCGTGCCTCCGCCGAGTCCGACAAACGACACCACGCGCTCGATGGTTTGTGAATCGAGTCCGACACCCGGTATGGGGTCGCCGGAATCGTCCACGCGGCCGGGACCGAGTTCCAATCGAACATTGTCAATACCGACCTTGGCCAGTTTGTCGATAACCCGGAGGACGTGTTTTTGACGGTCGCAGTCGGAGATGCCGCAGCCGACCAACAACGCGTCAATGACTTTGCGATTGTTGACCACGGCGCGAAAGCCGGTGACGCCCAAGGTTTCCATCACTTCGCACATGATGGCGATGATTTCGGCGTCGACGGAGACGGAATCGGAACCCGCCGCGTCGATGTCGAACTGTGTGAATTGGCGGAAACGGCCCGGACCCGGCTTGTCGGCGCGCCACACCGGCCCCATGGCGTAACGGCGAAATGGGGTCTTCACGCGGTCGGGGTATTGAGCGAGGATACGCGCAAACGGAACGGTTAGGTCAAAGCGAAGCGCAACAGGTTCGGCCTCGGGCGTTTCCAGGCGAAAGAGCTCTTTGTTGGTTTCCTCGCCACCGGTTCCCAGCAGTACGTCGAGGTGTTCTATCGCGGGCGTTTCGATCGGGACGAACCCGTATTTCTGGAAGATTGCTTCGATCTTGGCAATCACATGCTTGCGGGGGATGTATTCCTCCGGCAACAAATCTTGGAACCCCTTCAAGATACGGGGCTCTACCAGTGAATCCACAGTCATTGATCCTTAAGTCTGGGCCGGGCCGATTGGACCGGACTCTACTGAATGCTCTTCATCATGCGTAACATGGCCTCGCCCGCCCGGCGCGCCGCTTCCTGCGGACCCGCCGCCTTGAGGTCATCGCTGAATGTCTCAACGGCCAGCGGGCCGGTATACCCAATGCTTTTCAGGGCGGTGAGAAATCCGGGCAGATCGATAACCCCTTCTCCGGGCAACAGGCGTTTCATGTCCATCAATTCGTCGCGCGGGCCGGGGTAAGCGTCATTTACATGAACGTGGACCACTTTTGCCACGGAAAGCCGCCGGATATCATCAAGGGTTCCATTTGAGGTGTACCAATGATAACTGTCCAACAAGAGACCGCAGGTCGCATCGTCGATTTCGCTGCAGAGCTCAAGCATACCCTGCATGGTGTAGATGAATGGGTTACCCTCGGAGCGGGAAGTCTTGGGTCCGACGAATTCCAAACCTAACTTAAGTCCATGATGCGAAAGAACGGCTGCGACTTTTTTCAGGCGGCGCACATGCATAGACCTGTATTCGGCGGGGTCCACCTTGCATACGGGCATAATCCAGGTTGCCATTCCGCGCGTCCCCAAAGCCTTCATGGTTGCCGCGATGGCGGGCAATTTACCCAGTCCGGCTTCAAAAGTCGCGTCGTCCTGACGGAAATCAACCGGAAGCCCACCGTGGGCAATCGTGCACTTCTTGGAGGTGCAGTATTCCTGCACTTTGGCGAGACCGGCACTTTCAACCCACGCATGCCAAAAGTCAGCGCCGTGGTCGACAGCGGCGAACCCGTTGGCGGCCGCCAATGCAACGTAGTCCTGCGGGTCAGGCAGGCTTGCCGTTACTGGATTTAGAGTTGGAAACAAGGAAAACCCCTCACGTGAAATCACCCAAGCGAGTACAGGCGGACGTAGTATATAATGTATGAGAACCTCATTGCGACTTAGCAAACCGGTCAGGCTGCGGACGGGATAAGTATCTAATACGTCTAATCTCCAGTTTCGGTCAACTATTTATTGAATTCATGGCAAATCGCGCATTCTGAATCGGAGAAAGTGGGCTGAGGGCAACTTTCTCGCTAAAGTCTAGCGTGTGAACTGCCGATAAACTGAAAGACGGAGTATCCCACTGCGGAGGGATACGACCGGGATTGTGGGGATTGGCGAGTCGTAGGAGTCGATCGAATGAGTGGTTCTTTTAGCGTAGGTGGTCTGGTCAGCGGGATAGACTCCGATACCCTGATCAGTCAACTCGTTGCCCTTGAGCGCCAGCCCATCACGCGGCTTCAGAGTCAAATATCGTTATTTCAGCAGCGTCAGGAAGCGATACGAGGGCTGCGGACGACGTTGACGTCTCTGCGGAACACGGTTCGCGACTTTCAACTCACCAATCAGTTTTCCCAATTCGGCGCGACGTCCAGCGACAGCGAGGTGTTGACGGCGGAGATATCGGGTCAGAATCCGGTGTCGGGCGCGTACACACTCAATGTGACGCAATTAGCGAGTGCGACCGTAGCGCGCAGCAGCGCGCGAATGGGAAGTCCCATCAATACGGCCGTCCCGCTGAATTCGAGTGGTTTGTCCGAGGACGTGACCACCGGCAAGTTCAGCATCAATGGGGTCGTGTTCGATGTTAACGGCTCTACGGATTCGCTCGACAGTATTCTGTCCGCGATCAATTCGAGCAGTGCCGGCGTGACGGCGTCGTACAATGCGACGACCGATAAGGTGACGATCGCGAACACGGCGGCAGGCAACACGAGCGTAATCAATTTCACGTACAGCGGAGACGAAGAAGACACCGTCAGCAACTTCTTGAACCTGATTGGCGTAAGCACGTCGACGCAGTATACGAATGGAAGTGGTTCCACAGAGACGGTGGGAACGAGGAATCTGGGAGCGATAGCGCCGTCAGACTTGTTGAACACCGTGAATTTCGCGGGTGGTGCCGTAACGTCGGGGTCATTTCGCATCAATGGCGTATCGATCACGGTGGATGTCACGGTCGATTCGGTGAGTGACGTTATCCAGCGAATAAACGACAGCGGCGCCGGCGTAACAGCCAGTTACGATGGAACGACGGACAGCATCCAAGTGGTGTCGAACACGCTGGGCAGCCGGACAATTAGTTTCCAGAGCGGGACGAGCAATTTCCTGGACGTGACGAATCTGACGACGGCGACACAAACGGCGGGCCAGGATTCGAAGTTCACGATCAATGGCGGCGCGTTACAGACGCGCAACAGCAATGAGATCTCCGACGCAATCGGTGGCGTAACACTGAACCTGCAGAGCACGGGGACGTCGACCGTGACCGTATCGACGGACAATGACGCGATTGTGGAGAAGGTGCAGGAGTTCATCGACAACTTCAATACCTCCATTTCCGAAATTCGTGGCTTGGCGGGAAATGAAGGTACGCTCTCCGGCGACAGCACGATCTTGAGCATCACCAGCTATCTCCAGCAGACCGTGTTCAACACGGTGGCCGGGCTGAGCGGCAAATACACCAGCCTGCTCGATATTGGGATCAGTACGGGCGACAGTTTTGATTCGTCGTCGGCGCTGCAACTTGAATTGGACTCGGACAAGTTTCTTGAAGCGTTGCGGGATGGGCGCGTCAGCGTCAGCAATCTTTTCTCCAACGCCGACAAGACCGGCATCATGGACCAGATGTTCAGTTACCTGGATGAGGTGACCGGTACATCAGGTTTCTTGAACGAACGAGCGCGTTCGAATGGGATCATCGATGAGCAGATCGATGCGCTGAACGACCGAATCGACCGGATGGAAGACCGGGTAACGCAGTACGAGACGCGGCTGAAGAAGCAGTTCTCGCGGCTGGAGCAACTGTCGGCCACGTATCAAAGTCAGAATAGCGCGTTGAGCAGTCTACTCTAGGGTAGTGTAGTCGCACGTTTCGCGGGCGAAGGAGAATTCATATGCAAGGTTCATCTCCGCATCTGGGCGCGTACAAGCGCGTGGACATCGAGACCACGTCGCAAGGAAAGCTGATCGTTATGCTGTTCAACGGCGCGATTCAGCGCGCCGAAGAAGCGAAACGTCAGTTGCAGCGCAATAACACCCAGGGCGTGCACAGCAACCTGATTCGCGCGCAGGATATCGTGACGGAATTGCGCAACGCGCTGGATATGAAGGCCGGTGAGCTGGCCCGGAATCTTGACCGCATCTACGAGTATTTCCAGCACCTGCTAATCAAAGGCAATGTGAAGAAGGAAGCCGCTCCCATCGAGGAAGCTATCGGACACTTGACGGTCATGCGCGATACGTGGCGGGAAGCCTTTGAGGCGGCGGCGCGCGAGAAGCCTGGCCGGGTGGGCCAGATCGATACGCTGGGCGCGAAGGTGATGAATATTCAGGGCTGACCACTCAGTCGCGAGTGATTTGGGCGAGGCGGGCAACCGAAAGGTTGTCCGCCTTCGTTTTGTGCGCCGCCGTATGCACAAATCCGCCGGTTTCCACCGTGGTATAGTGCGAGGACCAGGAAGGGGGAGCACGCGGGAGCGAATGCGGCCACACGAAGTCGAGATAGTGTCAAAGGAGGTTCATCCGCCGCCTATGCTGGAGAGTGGAATTGTGGCCAAGTCCGATGTGGAAGATGGCGGGTGGAGAGCGTATACGACGGTTGAACCGGGTACGGGAAACCGGCTGCTGCTGCTTGTCACGGTGAATAAGGTCACGGCCGGGGCGAGGTTCACGGAGGCGGGGGAGAAGTAGATTTCGGATTGAAGCAATTTGATAGGACGGATCGGTCGTATCCGACGGATCCGTCCTATGTGTTGTGAGTCCTATGCGTTGTGTGTCCTGGCCGTGGCGTAACGTGGTATAAGAAAGGGCGTTGTACATACCAAAGACGGGGGAACCCCCATGTACCGAATAGCCCTTCTCCTTTGCGTGTTTGTTTTGGTTTCGGGATTAACCTTCGCGCAGGACATTCCTCCATGGAAGACAAATTCGCCCATCGCCGATGTGAAGAAGGAACTGTATCGGAAGCACGATAGGCCTGGTACCTCGGTGCTGGCGTCGATGCAGTATGTCGGCCCGGGGCTAGAGCGGCGCGAGGTGCAGAGTTCGCAGACGCTCGACGATGTCTCCGACGACATTGTGGCGCGGTGGTCGAGCGATAATGGCAAGACCTGGTCGGAATTCGTCAAGGTCCAACCATCGAACAACATTAACTACAACGGCGTAACGGTATGGGAAGGCGAGGCGTGCAGCGTGTACGCGCCGAAGCCGGGTGTGTTGGTGCAGATGTGGCTGCGGCAGATCCAGGAAGGGAAGCTCTATCACTGCTGGACGTATTCGCGATACAGCCGTGATGCGGGGCGCACGTGGTCTACGCCGAAGCAGTTGCGGTATGAGGACGGCGAGGACTTCGATCCAAACGAGCCGATGAAGGCGACGTACTTGGATCGCAACGAGGCGTACATCGGGAGCAACATCGAGGTATTGCCAGACGGTACGTTGTTGCACTGTGTAGCGCATGCAAACGCGCCGGGCGATCCGAAGAACAACGAGCGAATCTGGCGCATGGGGTCGGTTATGTTCAGCGGCGTGTGGGACGATGCCGCGCAGGATTTCGTCTGGACGGCGGGGGCGCACGTGGAGATTAATCCGGAGATGTCGGCGCGCGGATTGATGGAGCCGGAAGTGGTCCAATTGAAGGACGGACGGATTCTCGTTGTATGGCGTGGTTCCACCGAAGGATGGGACGGCACGAAGGCGACAATTCCGGGACGGAAGTTCTTTAGTGTCTCGACCGACGGCGGAAAGACGCTGACCGCGCCCGGCGAGTGGAAATACGACGACGGAACGAGTTTCTATTCGCCGTCGTCATTTCACCGTATGATTCGGCACAGTGTGACGGGAAAGCTCTATTGGTTCGGTAACATCACGCCCGAACCGCCAGCGGGTAATATGCCGCGCTATCCGTTGGTGATCGCGGAGGTGGATGAAGAGAAGGCTGCGTTGAAAAAGTCGACGGTGACGGTTGTCGATGACCGTCAACCTGACCAGGGTAAGGACATCCAGTTCTCGAATTTCTCGCTTCTGGAGGACCGGGAGACGCACGCACTTGAGCTTTACATGACGCTTTACGGGCAATTTGCCGACCCCGCCGAAAAGGGGGCAGGGGACTGCTACAAGTACGTGCTCACGATTCGTTGAGAACCGTCGAGTGAGAAATCGCGACGGTTTTCGCAATTGGCGTGGCCATGTATAATGGGGTGAGCTTGTGTGGGACGTTGCAGGTCGTCCCGGCAGGGCACAAGCAGTAAGGGGAACTCCGCAGTATTCGAGAAGTTCGATAAGAGCGAGCAGGGGGAGACACCGCTCTTCGCGTAGTACGTAGTACGATACGCGGCATCTCCAACCTCGTGCAGGGGGAGAGTCGAACATGTTGCACGATTTCACACAGGCCATGCCTATATTCCCAACCGAGGAAGTCTGCCTCGACGTTAGGGACCGAGACATTCTTCGAAGACTGGCGGAAGCTATCTCGCAAGCAGCTTCACTCCCTGTTCACACCGAGAAAGCCAAGTTATGGACTCATCTCAACGATCTTGACGGACGCCGCCCCATGGTACTCATTGATGAGGTGTGCTGGAACGAATTGACTGTCATTGACGAGCTGTCGTTGCGCGCGGTCCATCCGTGGGCGCGAATGCAAGAGCAGGCGCTTCGGAGAATGCTGTATCAGTGGAGGCATTTCCCGTGCGACATGGTCGTGAATGAACACCTGGCGTGTCCGCTTGCGATTCGCAGCACGAACTTCAGCATCCTTGAAGAGGCGGATGTTGCACCGCCCGAATCAAGCGAAGGAGTAGTCTCGAAGCGATATCATACGCAGATTCGCGTATTGGAGGACATCGAGGCCATCAGGACCCCAACCGTGACGCATGATACTGCCGCCACTGCGTTTCACCACGCGGCCATGATCGACGCATACGAAGACATTATCCCGATCAAGAAGACTGGCCAAAAGCATGTGTGGTTTTCACCCTGGGACAGTCTGGTCCGGTGGTGGGGCGTGACGGAAGCGTTGATGGACTTCATTCTCAGGCCGGATATTGTAAACGCGGCCGTGAAACACATCGTAGATGCCTGGCTCGCGGAGCTTGAACAGCTCGCGAAGCAGAATCTGCTGGATTCGAATTGCGACAACTCGCGCATTGGCACTGGCGGATATGGATTCGTGAGCGAGATGCCGGGTGGTGCCCCCAATTCGGAGACTACGATGCCTTGCCACATGTGGGGTAGTTCGAGAGCCCAAATCTTCTCGGAAGTCTCGCCGGAGATGTTCTGGGACTACGCGTTGTCGCACGAGCTTCGCTGGTTGAACCGGTGGGGGATGACGTACTACGGCGGTAGTGAGCCGATCGATGACAAAGTAGACTCGTTGCGCAAGATCCCCAATCTGCGGAAAGTCTCGGTAAGCGCATGGAGCAACTATGAGCGTGCGGTGGAGGGGCTTGGGCGCGACTATGTGATTAGCCACAAACCGAATCCGGCCATTTTGGCGGAAACCTCGTGGGACCCGGCCCAAGCGCGAATGAACCTTCGAGAGTTTCTTGAAGTCGCAGGGGGAGAGTGTCACGTCGAGATTATCTTGAAGGACATTTCTACAGTGCGCAACGAGCCGTCCCGGCTTTGGGAATGGGCAGCGATTGCCATGGATGAAGCAGCGCGTTTCGGATAGGGCTGCCTTCCCGAAGGGCGGATCCGTGACGGCTCGACCGCGCAATTGACATGAGTTGCCTCAGTCGGAATACTGCACCAGGTTTCTTCAGTTCCCGGCGGGCGAATTTCCGGATGCTTGGGACCGTGCGACAGGGAGGGGGGTAGCCATGTCACACTTCGGAGCCTTGGACTGGACCATCGTCATTGTGTACTTCGTGGCCATGGCGTCGGTAGGGCCCTATTTCGCGCGGCGGAACAAATCAACCGACGGCTACTTCGTTGGTAACCGCTCGTTTCCCGCGTGGCTGCTTGGCTTGGCCATGTTCGCGACATCCATTAGTTCCATAACGGTCGTAGCCTTTCCTGCCGATGCATACAAGACGGCGTATTTGCGTTTGCTGCCGGCCTTTATGCTTCCCGTGGGCATACTTATCACGTCCCTGACTATCCTGCCCATGTTTCGCCGCAGTCGATGCACATCGGCGTTTGAATACCTGGAAGGACGATTTGGCCCTGGTATTCGTTTGTACGCAGCGATTGCGTTCCTGGTGACCCAGGTGGCGCGCATCAGCACGATCCTTTATCTCGTGTCGCTCGTGTTTCAGCAGATGACCGGCGCGGATCCGTATGTGTGCATCTTTGCGGGAGGAATCGTAATTGCGATCTATACGGTTTCGGGAGGCATCCGGGCGATTGTCACGGCTCAATTTGTTCAAGCGTTTCTGTTGTGGGGTGGGGCAATTCTGTGTTTCATCATGATCGTTCGAGGTATAGACGGCGGTATTTCCACCATCATCTCGACGGCACTCGCCGATCACAAATTCATGCTCGGCGATTTGAATGCGGCCACGAATACGATCGAAAAGGCGAAGTGGTTTAGCCTGCGCGAGCAAGCCATCTTGATGATGTTCGTGATGGGACTAAACAACTGGCTGACGGAATACAGCAGCAATCAGAACACGATCCAGAAATACGTGGCGGCAAAGAACCCGAGGGAGGCTACGCTTTCAATTTGGATCTGTTGTCTGTGTAGTGTGCCGACGTGGGCATTCTTCATGTTTCTGGGCACCAGCCTTTATGTGTTCTACCAGGTCAACCCAGATCCGGCGGCCGCGGCTATTCTGACCGGCGAGGGTGGCGCGAAGGCCGAGTCCATACTCCCCTACTTCTGCGTGAGCAGGCTGCCGTCGGGGATACTGGGACTTGTGATTACGGGCGTGCTGGCCGCGGCAATGTCGGCTTCGTCATCGAGCGTGAACGCGATTTCGGCGGTCACTATTACGGACATCTATCGGCGTCATCTCGTGAAGAACGGAGACGAGAAGCACTACGTGCTTGCGGCGCGCATCGTAACGGCATTCAGTTGCTTAATCATGATGGGCGGCGCGATTCTCTTCAACCAGATGAGCAAGCTGACGCTTCAGCACACGGGAACGAAATTAGCCGCTCTGCTTTGGGGAGGCATCTTGGGAATCTACCTGCTCGGCTTCTTTACGACGCGCGGCAACGGGAAGAGTGTTCTGGCGGGCATTGTTTGCACGCTCATTTTTACGGGATACATCACCGCCATCGAGCTGGAGATTGTCACGAAGTTGAAACTCATGGCCGTGTTTGGGTTGTCGGAGAATTGGGCCGACCTCTTGAGCAAACCGATTCACACGTACTACACCGGCGTCTTCGGAAACATCCTGCTGTTTCTCGTCGCGTACGGTGTTGCCAGTCTGTTTCAGCAGCGAACACGTGACTTGACTAATCTCACAATCTGGACGCGAAAACCCGTAGAGGGCGAAGCGGAGTAGGTGTCGGCACGGATAGAACCGCAGCAGTTGTCTACTTGTCGCGATTCGGTTCGCGGCGACTTTCTTCGACTACGTGATGCGTTTCTGAAATACGCGCAGCAGTACGGCGCTGACGCCCAGGTAGACGATATACAAGCCAACAAGCACGACGTTGGCGAGCTTCCATTCCTTGGGTATGGTGACCACCCACCCGGCAACGACGATTACCGCAATATAGATGGCGAGGGCATTTGTTGAGACGCGGTATTCATGTGTTATCGGCGACGAATCTTCGTGTCGAGCGCGCCAGAACCAAAGCGCCGCCATTCCTGCAGTGCCTAAAGCAAGAAATCCCCATATGTAGTTGGAAGGCACTTCGATGTCGTGCAGTCCGCATCGACCGTCGATTGCTCCTAACACGACGACCAGTACCGGCACACCGAAGGGAAGACCCGAGCGAAAGAAGGCGAGGGACTTGGGGCTCAGTCGGAGGCGCGCGGTCTGGGCGGGTTGGTTAAACAGCCAGAAGGCGATTCCAAAGGCGAGTCCGCCGCCGAGGCCGATGCTCATCTCCCAATTCTTCCACCAGCCTAGTTTCAGTTCGGAACCGTTTAATGTATGCCAGTAACCGCCAACGGCGAAGGGGATCGCGAATCCAAGGGCCATCGTCAGAATCATGTACACGGCGCGGCGGTCTCCGCGGAGCACTTCAAAGGACAGAAAGCCCAGAAATACGCCTACGTGAGGCGCGATGGTATGCAGCGAATCCAGTGCCCTTATGCAGGTCTTGTAGCCGGGATTGGCGTAGATTCCTTCGCTGTAGAAAGGGAGAAAGAGCTGCGGAAACGCGCGTACAAACAGCGCAGCCGCCACGGCCCCAATGAAGCCCGAGGCGAGGCGCAAGGTCCAGTCCCGGGCGTGTATCGGTTTTGAGGGAGCGCACCATGCCATGAAGCAGCCGGTATTGCCGCCCCAGTGCAGACCGCAGATGAAGAGCATCGCATAGCCGGTCCACGCAGACACTTCATGGAGCATTTCGTTGGGGTTGGATTGGAACTTGCCTTGTACCCACGCGATATAGACGCCGTAGCCGGTGAAGCCTCCATATGCGATGCCGAGGGTGATGGCCATGAACAGCCAAGGGTGACCGTAGGGTCTTCGATCGGCGCCTTCGCCGACTTGCGAGAAACCGTACCAAAGGACCGCCCAACCGAAACCGGCGAGCATACCGCCCATCTCGCCGCCGTAGCCGCCGGTGCCGCGAATGGCCCAAAAGAAGGCGCCCATCAGTCCCATGATGGCAGCAACGATTCGGTAGTCAGTGGAATTCCAGACATGCGGCTGCTTCATCGAAAGCGCTCTCCGTGCGTTGGATTGCAGGTCGGCATAGATACACAAAGAACCGCCATTACTGGCGGGAATTCACAATCGCGCGGCTGCAATCCGGCGTTGCCGGACTAGGGCTGCCGTACTTTCTCAAACGTATCGGCTTCGAGGGGCGATGACCCGGAACAGACGGGACACTCACCATTCACCAATCCGGGTATGCGGGAATCTACGTTTCCCTGGTCATCCCAGATTGTGCCGGTATAGCGCATGAGTTCTATGGCACAATTCAAGCATTGGGGCATGGCACACACCTTTATACGGACGAATACTAGGGGATTTCTACGTCAATGTCCAAGTTCGTGGTCAACTGACCGAGTTGTGCTATTGTTTTGTCGAGGGGACTCTGAAATCCGACGTTGCACTGGGGTGACCGGAATTCTGAGCGGGACTTTTGGCAATGCAAAGTCAGGAACGGCGAACGAGCGTGCGGCGCGCCGCAGATCGCGAATTGAGGATCGACTACGAACGATTCCGAGCGTTGGCGGAGGAGTGCAGCAGCGGCGGACACGAGATCCGGCGTAAGCGACGGCACGTGATCCGGCACACGTGTCAAGTGGCAATCGAGATGATGATTGGGATGGCTGCGGGAGCCTCCGATGTCTGGAGCGTAAGCGCAGTAAAGATAAAGGGCAAGCTGCTGGACCTCAGTCTCGAAGGGGCTTCGCTGTTCACTTCACAGCCGCTGGAGACGGGTCAGGAACTGAAGCTGACAATCGCGCTTCGCAATGGAGCGCGCATAAGCGCCGCGAGCGTCGTCCGGTGGATCAAAGCCGTGCCCGAAAAGGGCGGTTTTGCATCGGGAGCGCAGTTTCGCGGATTGACGGACGACGCGAAACGTCAACTTGCGAAGTTTCTGGCGGAATTGGACCAGACCGTCGGGTTGTAGATTGTTTGAAGGGATCCTGCCTGAAACGACGGCTTAACCAAAGGCACAAGAGCAAAGAGGCAGGCAAGATGCCTGCCACACGGCAGGCGCAAGAGCAAAGAGGCGGGCAAGATGCCTGCCACACGGTAGGCACAAGAGCAATGGGGCGGGCAAGATGCTTGCCACACGTTAGCGTCGGGCGTATCGCAAGACTTTCTTTAACGCATCGATGACTTCCGCAAGATGTTTGTCCGTCAATTGCGGGTGTAAAGGCAGCGAGAGGACGGCGTCGGATGCGGCGGATGCG
>JAIBAQ010000048.1 GCA_019695095.1 Candidatus Hydrogenedentota bacterium | reverse complement strand
AACACGCCATCCCGTCTTTCCCCCGCAAGCGGGAATGCATCTTCAATTCAAGTGCGATTGCTGTTGCTGCGCATATTGAACGGTTCCGCGAGAGCGCGTACACTGTCTTTTGCACGGTTGTGGACGGTTTTCTACGCTATTGGACAGGTTTAACAAAAGGACATGACCGTGATCTCACCTCGAATTCTTCTTCCTCCACTCCTTTTCATCGCGTCGGCGTTGTGTGCCTTCGCGCAGCCTGCGGAAACGGGCGGCGCCAAACCCGCCTTGCTACCCGAGACTCCGGTCACTGACGCGGCATGGTCCAACTCCGATGGGAAACTCCACTTCGTCGTGGTGGGCGACCGCACGGGTGGCGGCGTGAACGAGTGGCCGCTCTTCGATCTCGCCATGCAAGAGATCAACAAGCTTCGACCTGATTTCGCGATCATGGTTGGCGATGCGATTCAGGGCTACACGCAAGACCCCTCCGAAATCACGAAGGAATGGCAGGAGTTCCGGCAGCATACGTCGGCGCTGCAAGTTCCCTTCTTCATCATGCCCGGCAATCACGACATGTCCAGTCCCGTGATGAAGGATTGGTGGGCACAACACCACGGGCGCAGGTATTACTCCTTCGACTACGAGGGTTCTCATTTCCTCATTCTTAATACGCACGAGTATTGGCAGGGCAACGACAGCAGCATCGGACCCGAGCAGGTGCAATTTGCGCTCGACGATCTGGCGAAGGCCAAAAGCGCGCAACACACGTTTGTCTTCATGCACGTTCCCGTGTGGCATAACGGCAAGAACGCCGAGTGGGATCAAATTGAAGCCGCGTTGAGCGGCCGCCCCTACACCGTTTTCGCGGGACATCTGCACAACCTGAGTTTTGAGCGCCGTAACGGAGCGCGATACATCGTCGTGAGCACGACGCGCGGGTTTTCGCCGCGCCGAGACGACTCGCAGATCATGGAGTTGGGAAATTTCGCGCACTATACGAACGTAACCGTCGAGGGCAGCGAACCGAAAATTACGTACATCGAACCGGGCGGCGCGACGTGGCCGGAGGATATCGCCCCGATCGAATTCCAACGCGCCGCGCGCGACCTATTGAACATCAAGGCGCTGTCTCCGAATGGACTGGGCACAGATTCCGCCCGCTTCGGCGCTGAGGTCAGCATCAAAAATGCGTTGCCGGGACCGGTGGACGTGACCGTTCAGACGTTGCCGGACTCGGTGAGTGCATGGAAACCGGTAGGCGGTGCTCTCACGAAGACGTGCGCCGTTCCGCCGAACACACAAGCGAAGGTGCTCACTGAATTCGACGTGGAAAAGGACCGCGTCGTGCCCGCGCCGCGCATCCGATGCAACGTGACCTATCAAGGAAAGCCGCTCTACAACCTCGAACGCAATATGCCTATCGTTCCAGAAGACCAGTTCCGCATTGCGGAAGATTGGCACGCGGCCGGCCCGTTCAAAGCCGGTACCGTCCCCACCTACGTCCCCATGTTTCCACGCTGGTCGTTGACGAAGCTATATGAAGCGCGCGGGCCGGAAAAGGGCTACACGGCGGGCGCGACGTTCCAAGAAGGTGACAAGACGTTGACGTGGCAAACACTTAAGACCGAAGACGGCTTCGTTAACCTCGCGCGGCTTGCCCCGACACCCGATCACAGTTTCGGCTATGCAACGTGCGCCGTGAAATGTCCCACCGCCAAGACCGTGCTTGCCGAATTCCGCGCGGATGACATGGGACAGATCTATGTTAACGGCGTCGGCATCGAAGACGAGCGCCTGTTCCGGACTCGGAGCGATGCCCGATACGTGGCGCTTCCGATGAAGGAAGGCTGGAACACGGTCGTGGTGAAAGTCGCCAACGCAACCGGCGGTTGGACCTTCCGGTTGCGCTTCGCCGACCCGGGATCGGAACTACAATTCGCAATCGAGCCGAAGTAGGGCGCGTTCGGTCGACGAGGAATTCATAACCGAGCTACTTGCCAAGTATGCGCAGATAGTCTTGCGGAGCATGAATCACGCGGACCACATCGATGCCGCGCCTATATGGACGGTAGAAGATCAGGTATTTCTCGAATCCCTTTAGCGGCCACATCCGCAACTTCTTAAGCGCTGGATTTCGGAATACTCTTGGGGAACCCATTTCGGGCATTCTCGCCAGAATCCCCAGAGTCTCTTCAAGTGTCGCAATAAAACGTTCCGCCGCATTGTGGTTCACCGTCGCCAGGTAATCCACATGCTGCGTGATGTCTTGGTAGGCCCTTGGCCTGATATAGACATCAGCGATGGGCACGACGCTTGGACTTGTCTACGGACTTGCCTATTCGAGCACGAATTCGCTCAAGATCTTTACCAGTCAACTTCTTCGGCGGCCCACTTAGAATTCCTTCCATGAGCTGGTCTTCAAGGAGCCTCTTGGCTTCGCGCCTCTGATCTTCGCGGATTAACGCTCGGACGTACTCGCTGGCGGTGCTAAAACCTTCAGCCTCCACCTGTTTCTCAACAAAACTTCGCATGGAATCGGGAAGCGAGATATTCAGCGTAGTCATGGTCATTGGCCTCAAATTGGTCTCATTCGATCTTAGCAAATCTTGCCAATTTTTGCCATGCCGCCGCGCGCCATCTTCATGCCCTTCGCGTTGTCACACACGCTGCAGCCGACGCAAGTACCGCAATACCGAGCATGACCATCAGCGTCGTGTCGGTCACTGCGCTCTTGACCATGACGTGTACCGGGGCATCCGGATCGGCCGCGTGATACGTGATGACGGTGGGCCGTTCACTCACGTCCAATGTGCTGTCAAGGAACTCCTTGGTATACGCAGACCCGATGTCATGCTCGACCGGCGAGCCGTCGATGTTCTCGAAGTTCAGCGCTACCCGCACGGATTCTTGCCCGGAAAGCGTCGGTTCGTACCAGAGAATCAGCGTGGAGTCGCCGTTGTCGCGGCGGTAAAGCGCGGTGCGGACTTGGCGCGCCGTGAGGCCGCCGCTTCGCTTCACAAGACCCGGACTCAACATGCTGTTGGTGCACGTTGTATTGAAAAGACTGAACGCATGCGCGGCAGGCTTCCATTGCCGCCCCGGGCCAATCAATCCGAAGAAACCCTCCGAATCGATACGGTGCTCGCGTTGCGATTCGATGGTGGGGTCTTCATAGGTGAACCAGATGAGTTGCTCCACACCATACGATGTGGCCGTGACGTATGACTTGATGACGTGCTGCGCAAGGTCGTCGGGAGACTGCCGCCAAGGGTAGCTGCCGCCGTCGGGATCGCCTAGTTCCGTAATCCACAGAGGCCCAGGATGATCGTACTTCGATTTGAGCGCCAGGTACTTCGCGAATTCGTTGGGATATCCACGCGGATTGGCGATGTACATGTGAAGATTGGGATAGTCGACATACGTCATGGCTCCCGCAGCGTACAGTTCTTCACTCAGATGCGGCGTCCAAACGCCCATCGGCCCATGCATGGGCGTGCCCACAACCCGGAGATTCGGGTCGATCTCGTGCAGCGTCTCGGCAACTTGTTTCGCGAGACTACTGAACTCTTCGCTGGGGCCATTCCAGAACCGAGGGAGGCTGGGTTCGTTCCAGATTTCCCACGCATATATACGGTCTTTGTATCGCGTTACGGTGCGGCGCACGTATTCCAAAAACAAAGGCACATCCTGCGGCGCGATGTACACGCCGCGTTCTTTACCGATTGGATCTTGCTCGACTGCGTTGTTGTCGAAGTCGAGAATCGCAAGGACTTTCTTGCCGTGGCTCTCAGCAGCCGCGACATAGGCATCCTTATCCTCATAGTTCCACGTGTCCGGATTAGGCTGTATGCCGTCCCACCGGAAATCAATGCGCAACACGGACGCGCCCAATTGTTCGAGAAGGGCATATTCGTCATCGGACTTGGAGTATCCCGCGTGGCAAAGCCCCGCCGGTTCTTTCACAGGGATTTGCGCCGCAGCCTTAATGC
Organism: Candidatus Hydrogenedentota bacterium; assembly: GCA_019695095.1. Lineage (NCBI taxonomy): Bacteria > Pseudomonadati > Candidatus Hydrogenedentota > Candidatus Hydrogenedentota bacterium. The sequence goes on along the minus strand of JAIBAQ010000048.1, from coordinate 31,535 downwards.
GCAAAGGCGGCGCGGAATGCACCGCCAGCACATACAACGACGGAGCAACACTGAGCAACGCGACGCCCGCGTAGGCCAGCATAACCGCCCTTCTCCTGGCACGGGGCGCTTCCACAAACCCCGGCGCACCGCCCGGTGCGGTAAAACGCACGATTAGCGCAAGCACAACAGCTATGGCAAACGCAGCCAACGTGGCATTCTGGTCATTCGCCATGATAGTCGTGGCCATATCCTTGGCCATGCCATCCGACGATAGCATTCCCGAAAACGCGAAGGCCGCGACTGTCAAGATCCATACCGCCGTCAGGATCAACGAAGACACGGCATAGCCCAGTGTGGTGAGTCGGCCCGACGCCAGGAACATGGCCGCGAGCGCATAGCCCAGAAGCGCCGGCAGCATGGGAGTCGTCGATATATCCACGAAGAGGCATGCACACGCGACGGCCACGGCGTACGCCGCCCAACCAATCTTCAGTCGTTTGGCGAGGACTGCCACAACGACACCCGCAAGGAACCACCCCGAAACGTACACCTGAAACATCTCAATGTATTTCGTTTCGAGTGTGCCCAGTATTAGTTGCGCTTTCGCGAGGCGCATAGACACGACCAGCACAATCAGGCCTAATGCAATGGTTTCAAACAAGGAACACGCGCCGCGTAACGCCCGTTGCCGCAACGGTACCGATACCACCGGTGTGAGCGGCAGTCGCGCGGCGTACGGGGCCATGATCGCGTGCGCCACCAGCGACACCGCCCAATACCACGCCGGCGAATTCAACGACACCGCCGTCCCCAGCACGATTCCTCCAATGAGCACCGACACGACAACCATGCGCCAGCGTGGTTCGGCGGGACCCGATGAGGGCAGTTCAAAGCGTTGCCTTTGCTGGCGCGCCATGTTGGCAAGCAGGACAAACGTCATCGCAATCGCCCATATATGAAACGGCCAAGAAAAAGGAACCAGCATGTCGAAAGGGTCATACGTCGCCGTCAAGAGTACGAGAACAAACAGAAGGGCGCTCGCCGTGAGATGCAACACCGGCTCCAAACGGACCAGAGTCGTCCGGAAACGCAGCGCGCTGGCCGGCAACCCCACCACAAGCAGGACCAGGAACGGCGTCAGCGCCGCGAGGCCCGACCACCAATTCTCCGTCGATATCGGATAGCTCTTGGTCAAGGCCCAGTTGTACTGAATGCCCACCAAAATAAAAGTCTCTGCCCATGCGAAGAGGGCAATGGCATACGAAGCGGTCTTGGAGACCGACACCGTCCGTACATTTCCTCCGGTTTCCACTATCACTGCGCCTTTCCTTGACCGCCGGCCGTTAGGGATACTGCCTTGCGGGCGATGTAACTGGTCACCGCGCGCCGCAACCACGCATACCGCTTTTCCTCGACGGCCGCGCGGATTCCCCTATCGAGATTATCCATTCCTGGAATGAGCTTGTCCCCGGCGCGCAACGCCTCGAAGGCTTCGGTAACCATTTTTGCCTGCGCAATCAACTCGGCGACAACTTCATCGGGCGCCTTCGCCGCGAAGTTGAGTACGTCAACGATGGGCGTTGCCCCAAAGACGCGCAGTTCGTAGGGTCCCAATTCCACGCTCCATTGCTGCTTGGCGTCCACAAGCTCGCCGGTCGAGAGATTGCGCAGCCCCTGCGGCAACGTATTGAAAACCAGATCGACAGTTACCGGGTAGTACTCGCGATTGACGAGGTAGATGTAGCGCATGCCGCTCTCCACCAGCACGCGCACCGCCACGGGGTCGGTGGTTTCACCGCGCGTATCGAACTTGCGTCGAGGCAGCGCGCGAAAAGCCCGCGTGAATTGCTGCAATTGTTCGCTGTGGGCCTTGTCCATGAACAGACCGCCCCGCGTGATGCGGCACGCATCGAGGTCCGCTACGGCCTGCGCATACGGCTCAAGGAAATGCACTCCTCCCTGGAACGGCGGCGTGATGCGCAATTGCGAATCCCACCAGAAGCCGTCTTTGGGATACTCCGAATTCATCTGCAGCACGCCATCGGCGGGTTTACCGTCGATCATGCGCACGGTTTCCAGATTCGGGTCATTGGGATCGGGCGTAAACCACACGTGATTGCCCCACGCCTCAACCCAACAGTTGAAAATGAACGCCCCGGCCTGCCGGTTGGCGTAGTAGGCGTCGATTGCGGGCTTGTCGAGGAAATCGAAGTCGCGGTACATCGTCAGATCTTCGATAGCGCAGTTGACCCCGGCGGTGGAGCCGGAACCGTGCCCGCCTCGATCCCGCGGATTGCCCATGCCGCGATCGATTTCAAGGCCGGGCTCATCGTTGTACATGGTGATGTCGATGCCCGCTTCGCGATAGAACTCCAGCATGGACTCGCGCGCCCCGATTTGATGCGCCGTTGTCGGGAAACCCAGCGTTCCCGGAACGGTCGTCTCGTCCCACAGCGTGATGGCGACGCGGAGGTCCTTGCGGGATTCCGCCAAGGCAGCGTGTATCTTGCCGAAGAGCTCGCGGATCTTGCGGCAACGCCATTCCACCCACGCAGGCTTGCACGCATAGATGAGGTAGTTGTAGCGCTTGGAGAACCGATCCGGTGCTTTGGGGTCGACGCGCACCTGAATGCCCGTCTCTTCTTCGAACAACCTGATCGAATAGTCGTCGTAGCCGAGGTGAATCGACCCGTACCAGCAAATGCACGACGAGAACATGTTGAACGAAATGCCATCAAATGCGGGATATTTCGAATAGCGCTGGCCGATCTCTCTCGCGAAGCGAATGATGGCTTCTTGCACGGTGGGATGAAGCGGGTTGAACATGGCGCCCATATGGTTGTCGGGGCCGCCGCGCTCGCCATAGGCCAACTGGGGCAGCATCGAACTCGGCGGCGCTGGCGGCTTGCCCTTGAGTTGTTCGGCGACGATATTGAGGTTGATCGCGTTGTAGAAGGGCGTCCAATCGTTGGTGCTCGCCTGGACGTTGTCGTTCCAGGTCATGTTGTTATACGTCTCCGCGCCGCCCTTAATGGCTTCAAGATCGATGTTCATGCCTTTCAGCAAGGAACCGAGACGCAGCAAAGTGAGCCCTCCCTGGAAGCGAAGGCCCTCCTTCTCGAAACGCTCGAACAAGCCGGCGTACCAATCTTCGGGGTTCGTGGTCCAGACCGCGTATTGCTTCCGATCGCGCGCGATCACGGTGTGGAATCCGTCGGAGGGCTCGTACTGACTCGGGAACTGAGGCCCTTCGTACCATGCCATCGGATACGCTAGTAGGTTCTGTCCGGTATAGCGCATGTACTGAATAACACGTTCGATCCACTCCTCGCGGTTCATGGCGCCTTCCGACGCGCCGATGCCGCAGGGGTCCTCGTATTGCACACCCACCTCACGCCGCGAACCGTCGAGCGGATCGCCCGGCACGGCGAGAGCGGGCAGATCGTCGAGTTCATAGATTTCGATGGTTGCCGCCGCCGCGGGTTCGCCGTCGCTCCACGTCATGAAAACAATGGAACAATCCTCCCAACGCGGCCAGAAGACCTGGCGGAGTTCCAGCATCGTGTTGGTGATAGGCTGCGCCCACCCCGTGAACACGCCCGTTGTGAGGTCATAGCAGGTTCCATCGTTGATGCACATGAACCGCCGCTTGTCGTCGGGATAATGGATGACGGCGGCGTGTGGGCGGCCGATATGCTCGATCTTGAAGCGGTATCCAAAGCGCGAGATGGGTTTGCCCTCGGCTTCACGGTATTTGCCCGCGGGACTCTCGACAACGCGCACGTCGCCCGCGCCAAAGTAGACCTCGGCAGGAAAGTCCTGGGTGCAATCGAACTTGATGATGAGCCTTTGCTTGGAGAGATCCACCGTCTGCGCCAGCAACGGCCCCGAACCCAGCGCCAATCCCAGCCCCACGCCCACACCGGTTCCAAGAAACGCGCGCCGCGAGATCGCCATGTCCATGAAATCCACCCCCGTTGGTTGAACATCGCTATAGTCTACGAAGTGGGCAGGCAAAACGCTATCAGACGGACCGGTCATGAGGACGGCCCAGAATTCGCCGCAACTCCGCCGCCGGATATGCCGTTGCCGGGATGCCGCGATCTTGATCCAAAGACACGGTCGGCGTATCGTACATACAACCCCGCACGTAGGACGCGGGGGCTTTATTTTTGGTCTATTCTTCCTGGAGTTACACATGAGCGAGATCGGTACCGCCGTGCGACCGTTGCGCGTAGCCATCGTGGGCAGCGGCCCCAGTGGTTTCTACGCCGCTGAAGCCCTTTTCAAGTCGGACAAGACCATTCAAGTCGATATGTTCGATCGACTTCCGACGCCCTTCGGGCTGGTTCGCGGCGGTGTTGCGCCGGATCATCCGAAGATCAAGAGCGTCATCCGCGTGTACGACAAGATTGCCGCGCACGAACGATTCGCGTTCTTAGGCAATGTGACGGTCGGACGCGACGTGACTGTCGAGGAAATGCGCCGGTTCTACGACGCGATCCTGTTTTCGTGTGGCGCGGAATCGGACAATCGTCTTGGTATTCCAGGCGAGGACCTGCTGGGCAGCCACACCGCGACGGAGTTTGTTGGCTGGTACAACGGCCACCCGGATTACCGCGACCGCGTGTTCGATCTGTCGCAGGAAGTCGCTGTCGTGATCGGACAAGGAAACGTCGCGATGGACGTCAGCCGCATTCTCGCGAAGACCGTGGATGAATTGAAAGAGACCGACATCGCCGCGCACGCGCTGGATGCGCTGGCGTCGAGCGCGATCAAGGAAGTGCACCTCATCGGGCGGCGCGGCCCCGTGCAAGCCAAGTTCACGCAGCCGGAACTGAAAGAATTCGGCGAATTGGTGGACTGCCATCCGGTGATCGCGCCCGAAGACCTCGTGTTGGACCCTGCAAGCCAGGCCGAGTTGGACGATCCGGACAACCAGCACGCCAAAAAGAACTTTGCGGTCATGCAGGAACTCGCTTCGCGCACGCCCGAAGGCAAGGGGAAACGGTTCTTCGTACATTTCCTCAAGAGCCCGATTGAGCTTTCCGGCAACGGCCGCGTGGAATCGCTAAAACTGGAGCGCAATCGCCTGGAAGGCGAGCCGCACAAGATGCGCGCCGTCGGCACTGGCGAGATGGAGACGCTCGCGTGCGGCCTTGTATTCCGCAGCGTTGGCTACCGGGGCACGGCGTTTCCGGGCCTGCCATTTGATGCGAAGCGCGGCGTGTTTCCAAATCGCGATGGGCGTATTCTGGATGGAGACGCCGTTATTCCCGGCTTATACGCGGCGGGCTGGATTAAGCGCGGCCCCAGCGGCATCATCGGCAACAACAAGCCCGACAGCCAGGCAACGGTAGCCTCGATGCTGGCGGATGCCGCGTCGCTGACGCCGTGCGCGACGCCCGATACTAACGCGCTGGCGGCGTTGCTGCGCGAACGCAACGTGCGCGTGGTGTCGTATGCGGATTGGCAGCGCATCGATGCGGCCGAAATCGAACGCGGCAAGACAAGAGGTAAACCGCGCGAGAAGTTTACGCGCGTCGAGGACATGTTGGCGGTATTGGGCTAGCTGCAAGCAGCCCAAGCAGTAGAAAGGGCCGGCCATGATTCAGTCGTTCTTCACTCCGCGCGCATTTCGGATCGTTGGGCTGACGACGGTGGTGGCGGTCTACTTTCTAATCGCCGTCGGGGGTATCGTGCGCGCCTCGGGCGCCGGTATGGGATGTCCCGACTGGCCCACGTGTTTTGGACAGTGGATACCGCCCACAGACGAATCGCAGTTGCCCGCCAACTACCAGGAGATCTACGCCGAGCGCGGCTACGCGGACACAACGTTCAACGTCGTGAAGACATGGACGGAATACATTAACAGGCTCATCGGCGTGACCATAGGCATTCTCATCTTTCTCACGCTCGTGTCCTCGTACTCGTATTGGCAGACCGACCGAACCGTCACCGTATTGAGTTTTGTTTCGTTTCTGCTCGTGGCTTTTCAAGGATGGCTCGGGGCGAAGGTCGTCGAGTCGAATCTGACACCGCTCCTAATCACCGCGCATATGGTCATCGCTCTGCTGCTCGTTTCGATACTGCTCTACGTGGTCGTGCGTGCCCAGCGCTCGGTATTCCACTTCGGCACGGTCACGCCCAGTCCAGGCCTGCAAGCGCTGATGCTGGTGGTGCTGGGGTTGTCGCTGTTGCAGGTGGTGATGGGCACACAAGTCCGCGAGACCATCGATAAGGCGGTTGAGTTGTTTGGCGAAGACAAGCGCTACTTGTGGGCCGAATCCCTGGGATTCGGCTTCTACGTCCATCGAACATTTTCAATGGTTGTCTTCGCGGTCAATTTCGCGCTTGCAATGAAGATCGTTCGCGAGACGAACGAGTACGGAATTATTCAAGTCTGCGCGATTGCGGCCAACGCGCTCATTCTCTTCGAAATCGCGACGGGCGCGGCTCTCTACTACCTTGCGATGCCCGCCGTTCTACAGCCTACGCATTTGTTGTTGGCAAACCTCATATTCGGCCTGCAATTCTTCATGTTGCTCGGGTACCGCTACGGAAGCGCGAACGGCAAAGAAGCGACGGCACAATAGGCTCAAACGGACAGCCTTGACGAGGCGTCGGGCAATACGCCCTGTACGTTACTTGCTGCCGCTCCGTCTGCTTCTCCGGAAGAAGGTTCTGGAGGATGCGTGTACGGCCAACCTCATCCTTCTGTCATTCCGAGCGGGTGACCGCGCGTGCGCGGGTTTCAGCGGTAGAAACAGAAGTCTAGCGGACGGCCTTTTCTCTTGAGTGCCGTAGGCACGGCAGACTCCAGATTCCAGCCCCCGCTCAACGGGAGCCCTGTCAGGGCGAAACCAACTTACGCGGTTCATTTCTAAAGAGCGCAGCTTAGGATTCGGCTCAAGAAAACAATGTGCCGGCGGGAAGCCTATTGAGGTGGGACAAAAAGAAAGGAGGGGCGATACTTCAATGCCCCTCAGCGACTCGTAGAGTGTGCGGTGACGCCCGCGTTCTTTTCCACCCCACATAGGCTTACTGCCTTCTCCGCCCCTTATGGGGCGCGAGGTGAAGCGGCACCGTCAAGGCCACATTCTGCGAGTCGCTCTACCCCTACTGTACCCCAGGATCGCCAATTCGTCAAGGGGATTTGGACAGGGGATTTGGCGGTTCGGAGTATCTGCGCGAGAACTCTCAAAAGCCTGTCTTTGCGGCATAGAAGTTGCTCATGAATAGCTTGTTCCAACTGCATGGAAAGCGATGTCTGAATGACTTCCATTGAGTGTTCTGGAACCCTCTATTCGTGTTTGCCCCGCTCATTCCGCTCTGCTAGAGTCTCCCCATGAAATACTCACACCTCTCCCGACGTCAGTTCCTCGCGCGTTCGAGCGGACTGTTGGCCGCGTCCGCGTTAGCGACGGCAAATGAACCCACTTCAGAGACTGCGGACGCATCCATTCCGCATGTCGACCTTCATGTACATCTCGACAACAGCACCATCGATGCGGTAGCGGCGCTCGCTAAGGAGCGCGGCGTGAAATTTGGCATCGTGGACCATGCGGGCACGAAAGAGAACAAGTATCCCACTCTGCTGAGCAACGACGCCGAACTGGAAGCGTATGCGGATATGCTGGAAGGCAAGGGCGTCTGGAAAGGCGTGCAGGCCGAATACACGGATTGGCCGAAGTGCTTTTCGAAGACCGCTTACAAACGGCTCGATTATGTGCTCGGCGACGGCATGACGATGCCGGGTCCCGACGGCCAGCGCATGAAGCTGTGGGAAGCGGGCGCGGCGCTCGGAGATGCGGAATCGTTCATGGACCGTTACGTGGAATGGCACGAGCGGCGCATGACGGAAGACCCCATCGATATTTTCGCGAACACGACGTGGATGCCGGACGCATTCATGCCGCAGTACGATGCCTTGTGGACGGAAGCGCGCATGAAGCGCGTGATCGATGCTGCCGTAAAGAACGACGTGGCGCTCGAAATCTGCGGCGGACTGAGACTGCCGAAGATGCCGTTCCTGACAATGGCGAAAGCCGCGGGCGTGAAGTTCTCGTTCGGATCGAACGGCCGTTATCCGAAGATGGGGCAGATCGAGTATTGTCTGGAAGCTGCAAAGACGCTTAACCTAACGCCCAAGGATATCTTCGTTCCTGGAAAGTCAGGACCGAAAGCTGCGCAATAGAATCATGATCTCGACAGGATTCGCACGATTTTCAAGATGATCTGCGCCAAGCCGGGTGAGTGCAATCACTCCATCTTGTAAATCTTGTTAATCATGTCTGCTATTCTTGGAGGCCTCTCCCGATGACTATTCGAAAACTCAAGTCTCTCTTCGTGCTCTTTGGCCTTGTCTCGGCGGCCATATCCGCACACGCGCAAAACACCATCGACTCCGTGATGGACGCCGTCGTGACGCGGCTGTATTCGGAGAAGAACCTGGATCAGTTGTATGCGCTCGACGAGGCGCAGGCCGAAGCCTTTGTCACGCCCGCCGAAAAGCAGGTCCTCGCGACAAAGCACTGGTATTTCGATGTGGACGTGCCCGTCGTGGTGTCGGTGATGCACAACGTCGAGCAGAAGGTCCTGCCGTTCTGGTTGCAGGAGTCCGGCTTCAAGAAGACGGACATGATCGTGAAGAACATGGAAGGCTGGACCTATGAAGTCTGGCAGAAGCCCTTCCCGGCGGGCCGTGTCGAGCTTGGCATCAACGGGTTCGACAACTTCCGTCCGCATTACTTTGTGTGCGTAGGTCCGCAGGAATCGGGCGTGAAGGTCACCCTCTCGAACTTCTTCCCGGCCAATCAGAATGTGCTCGAAATGAAGACCGGCGCGATGACCTATCGCGATTGGACGGAACTGGTCTTGACGGAAGTCCCGGAGTCGTTGGTTGGGCAGCAATTATTGCCGACGATTCGCGGGCGCGGACGCGAAGCGGCGATAGTCGGCGCGTTCCGCAAGACGCCGTTTCCGTCGTCTGACACGCCGGCGCCGGTCTATCTCACGTGGAGCGACGATCCGCGCACCACGCAGAACATCCAATGGCGCACCAATACCGCCGTGACCGACGGCGTGGCAAAGGTCCGCGTAAAGGGCTCGAACGCGGATTACACGGAGACCAAAGCGGCCAGCCTTACGATGGACGACCGCATGCTGGCCAACGATCGCGTGTGCCATTGGTTCACGGCGGTCGTGCGCGGCCTCGCGCCGGATACGACTTACGAGTACATCGTGGGGAGCCCAACGCACAATACGTGGAGCAAGCCCGCCGAGTTTACAACGGCCCCGCAAGACCCGAAGCCGTTCACCTTCATGCATTGCAGCGACACGCACAGCCACGAGGATTGGGGCGTGCTCATGAAAAACACGCTCGACCGGAATCCCGACGTGGACTTCTGCGTAATCTCCGGCGACCTGGTCGGCACGGGACTCGAACGCGAAGACTGGGATCAAACGCTTGTATATGGCGAGCCGGTGTTTCGCACGCGGCCCGTGATGCCCGCCATCGGAAACCACGACGCGCAGCTCGGCCTCGGCGCGGGCATGTATCTCGACATTTTCGGATTGCCCGAAAACGGACCCAAGGGGATCAAGCCCGAAGCCGCATACACCTTCCGCTACGGCAACGCGCAGTTCTTTGTCCTCGACGTGATGAGCGAGACGAAGCCGCAGGCGGAATGGCTGCGCGACGTCTTGTCGAAGAGCGACGCCGTGTGGAAGATCGCCATCTTTCATTTCCCGCTCTACTCGAATGACGAGACGTATCCGTTGTTGGAGAAGGCGTGGGGCAGCCTGTTCGACGAGTTCCACGTCGATCTTGTGCTGTCTGGGCACGTGCACGAACACATGCGCAGCTATCCCATGCGCGCGGGCAAGCGCGTGGCGTCACCCGCGGAAGGTACGGTCTACGTGACCTCGGTATCGATCCCCAGCGGACCCGCGCATGCGAAGCCCGATTGGTGCGAGGCGTATGTGGGCGGCGGCGCGTTCTGTAACGTCATCGACGTCGACGCGAAGCGGTTGCGTCTCCGCGCATTTCGAAATGACGGTTCCGTGCAGGACGATTTCGCTATAGAAAAGTGATAACAAGCTTGATGGCAAGAGTTGCATTCCTAAGTGAGGTATATGCTCTTTCGTATTCAATCCAAAATCCAAAATCTAAAATCCAACCCCCCCCCGTGCCGTAACTCGGATACCACGAAACGTCAATAAGGAGTACTCGCCCATGCCCAAATCCATAGCCATCATCGGCGCATCGACCGACCGCAAGAAATATGGGAACAAGGCTGTGCGCGCGTTTCGCGACGGCGGGTGGACGGTGTATCCCGTCAACGCGAAGGCAGACGAGGTGGAAGGATTGAAGTGCTTCGCGCGCATTGACGACGTGCCCGAACCCATCGACCGCGTATCGATGTACGTACCGCCTACGGTCGGCAAAGGTCTGCTCGACGCCATCGCCGCGAAACATCCCGGCGAACTCTTCTTCAATCCCGGTTCCGAAGACGCCGAAGTAATGGACCTCGCCCGTGCGAAAGGCATCAACGTCGTCAACGCGTGCAGCATCGTCAACATCGGCCTGCGCCCCGAGATGTATCCGGACGAGTAAGCGGCAGTCTTCCGCGAAGTAGGGGGCAGGCGCAACTAACGTATCGGATTTATGTCACGCCGGAGCCGACGGCGTGTCTCTTTTCAGTCAATCCGATACGTGGACGAGCCTTCGCAATCTGCCGTATCCGGAGTTGTTGCAGAATGAAGTCGCGGCCGGCAAGCCCTACAGCCTGCGCAAAGGAGAGGAGATCGCGTGGACACCGTGAGTGTGACGAGCTTCATTGTAATAATACTGGAGGCAAAGTTAGACTGATTGTATCGAGTGGGGGTGTAGCTTTTCGAAGTCATGCGGCGTCATGAAAGGGGGGGGGGTGGAATGCGTAACGGATCGCGCGAGAAGGAATCAAACGGCAAATTGGCCCAAATTGCATTGCTGCTTGCGGCAGTCGTTGTCGCCTCTCCTCTTGCGCAGGGTGAGCGTATCAGGGTGTTTGTTCCCGAGAAGCCGTACGAAGTCAGTATCGACCTCAAGGACTTCAAGCCTCATCCGATACTCCAAGGCGCGACCATTCTCGCTGGTGACGCCGAAGGAGACATTATTATTACGATCATCTCGGAGGAGGAGAAACTTGGCATAACTCCGTCGGAAGTCCGAGCCAAATACGGGGTCCCGGCGGGCGCAGACGTCGAGGAAACCAAGGTGAAGACTTCGAGCACTGGTGAAATGTGTGTTTTGTTAGATCGGAAGTCTGGACCGAGTACAATGACGAAAATCAATGGTTACGCGGCAAAGAACGACCTATCGTTCGACATTCACCTCTCCGCGGATCTCACAAAACACTCCAAAGAACAAATTGCGCTTCTTCTCGCAACGTTCCAGGTTGTCGATTCGACAGAACCGGCAGACATGTTGTCGCTAGTCCAGAAGTTGAACGCCGCCCGGAACTCCGGCGACGTGGATGCGCCGCTTAAGGCCTTTGTCGAGAAATACCCGCTGAATTCGTGGGGTTCCGTCATGCTTGCGGAACATTATTTCGCCTCGGAACAGCGCGATGATGCAATGAAGGCTTACCTTCAAGCGCTGAAGAATCATCGGACGCAACCTATCGCAAACCCAATGACGCTCTGGAAGTGTTACGACGGCCTGGGCATGTGTTGCGGCATGTCGGGCGACTACGGTGCCTCTAAACGCTACTTCGAACTTGGATACGAATTAGCGAACGAACTGGAGGCGGATTCGTTGCTTGCGGCCTCTGCGTACAACCTTGCCTGTTGGTATGCGGAAACCAAGGATGTTGCCAAGTGCATCGAATACTTGAAGAGCGCCATTAAGCTGGCGCCCGGCAAGAAAGCCGATGCGAGAGAAGACGCTTCCTTTAGCAATCTACGAGGAAACGAAGACTTCAAGGCGCTTGTCGGCCAGTAGAGGGGTTACTTAGGGTACTCACGGCCGTTGCCTCGGATGCAGGTCCAAGATCAATTCAGCCCTCGTTAGTCCGGTGGAGTCCATTTCGGACTTTGCACGCAGGAGATATGTATTGAATCGCATACATGAAGTGCGAGTGATGGCCGTGTTCGCAGTCACCGTTTTCACACTCGCATTGCCCTCATTCGCGAAGTCGAATGAGGCCGTTCCTGCGGCCAAAGCTCACCCCCGGCGAGGGCGGCGCCCAAATCCGTAGACAGAACCAATAAGCACGTTATTGCAGTTGGTGTAGCAGTTGTCAATGATTTCGGATTCCTCGAAATAAGTGTCAAGAAGCGCGCGAAGCGATTCGCGAGAAAAGAAATGAAGGTGGTCAGTATTGGCATACTCTTCTTCGCCGATAGGCACCTCAATCAGAATGGCACCTGAAGGCTTCAGGAGTTTGGCTGACTTCTTTAAGACGGAATGCGGAGAATTGACGTGCTCCACCGTGTGGAAAGAGACAATTCCGTCAAAACACGAGTCATCCAGACGGAGATTCTCGAATTTCTCGGAAGAGATATCGACTCCCAGCGAGCGACGTCCGGCCTCGGCAATTGCCACGTTCATTTCGCAACCGGATGCCTGGTGACCGCGATCAACCAGCGCTTTAAGCAGGATTCCTTCCGAGCAGCCAATTTCGAAGAAGCGTTTCGCTTCCTTTCCGTCCAGCATACCGCACCGCTCCATTATGCCGACACGTGCTTTGATGAATCCTTCCCATTGGGGGCCATATTCCACGGAGTGAATGCCCTGATGCGCCTTGTCTTTCACCCAGTAGCCGAAGTCGCCATACATAATGCGGAGTATGTAATCGCGAGGCTGCTTGCGGGTGTACACGTGATTGCACTTCTTGCAGCGATCGAGCTCGCTTACATCGTTCTTGGCTTCGAAAATGACGTCGGAGCTTGCGCAGATTGGGCACGCAGTAACGGAATTTGTGAAGAACCCGGTTCGGTAGAGAAACCCAATGTCACGATAGAGACCCAACCGCCTGCGCCATTTAGCCAGGAAAGAACTCGCCACGCTGAAACCCTTCTGTGGCCAGCATTGGCCACTGCAAATCATGCTTTTAAATTGGCGCGATTATAGCAACGAGCCGAGGGGGGAGCAACGAACCGTATCAAGACGAAGCACTCGGGGATCATCATGAGAACCGCCCGCAACCAGATCTTAAATACTCATCAATTAGAAACGACTCATGATTCTCGTTTCCGCAGACTACCTCCGGAATTGGCCGAACGATACTCGCCGGCAAGCCGAGAGCAAACTCCGATACGAGTGACTCGTGGACCTATCCTTTCAACGCCCATTGCCGGTCTTCCGGCTCTACCACTTTCTCCTGATGCTGAATGTAGTGAAGAGGGCTCGTTGCGGTCCTGTCCTCGATAATGGGAGTCGCCTCCGAGGTACCAAATAGCAGCGCATAGTCTCCGTGAAAACCATCGCAAATTTCACGTGCAGCGCACTTGCTGCATCCGTTATCGTGCTTGTAGTGCAGATCCTGTGAAGCCCGCTTTCGCGCTTCCTCACGATAGAGTATGTCCTTTCCGCGAATAGCCTGCGTCAATCGCCCGACAACGTGTTGCGCGCCAAACCGGAATCGACCGCGCCACGGACGGCGGTAATAATTGTCTCGAATCAACTCCACATGACCGCGGAACACGCGATCCGCCAACGGACCCATCCTGTATACCGGCACGAGATTCCCGTCCCGCATTCGCTCTGGGCGTAGTCCGGTCCACATCCAGCTTTCGTAGTCCCACTCGTGATGATCGTACGGAAGCTGTTGGAAATTGTAGAAGCCTTTTCGATGGCGTGCCTCGCCCACGCACAACGGAACGTAGCGTACGTTCACCTCGATGGAAGCTGCTTCCAGAATGTCCATGGCCTCAGTGAGATACGGCTTAATCTCCGAATACCGAGCGACGTTTTCATGTGTTCGGATACCGGAATCCTGATCCTCGAACGGGTTGAACGCGATGTAGTTTACCGCGCGCGCGCTGTATTCGACGGCCCGCCGCGCGATCTCCGGTAAGAGCGGTACGACGGGCTTGGACATCGTGCAGTTCAGCCGGAACGGAATTCCCAATTCGCGCATGCGTTGAATAGCAGTCGTGATTTTCTCATAGGCCCCCTTCTTACCGACGACAAGATCATGCTGTTCGCCGATGCCATGAAGGCTAACGAGAAAATCACGAATGCCCGCGTCGCGAAATTGTTCGAGAATGCCGGGCTTGGCCAATTGCAGACCGTTGGTAATCAGAGTCGGATACAAGCCAATTTCGCGGCAATACCTGATGAGTTCAAGAATGTCGGGGTAGATTGTTGGCTCGCCACCCTGAATGTCAATAGAGGTATTACCGTAAAAATAGCGAAGCCGTTTGCAGATTTCTTTGGCCTTCTCCAACGACATGAACGGGTGCTCGGGATGGTGGGCATCGGCAACACGGGTTAGGAAATAACAGAAGTAACAACGTTGATTGCAGGTCTGTCCCAACCACAAGACTCCACGCTTTGTGAGTGTGCGAATCGTTGTCCTCTCAAGAGGTGCCGTCGCAGAAAGGTTTTTCGCGTCAGATCGGAGCGGGGGGGCGGTATTGGTGTTTGAGTTCATAGATAGTCTCCACGCATGGCCAGAAGGCAATTACGAGCCACTAACACCTACCTGCCCGGTACAGTGTTCGCATAGTCGCTGACTCCACAGAATAGATTATAGACAAGTCTGATGGCAGAAGAGAAGAAGGCGTTGTTCGAAGGCGTTGTGCGAATTGCCATAGAAACGCTTCGTGTACTAGCATCAACAACTTGGATTTGCGGTCACGAATAGCAGAACAATAAAGGCGGAGCGCTCTAGGAATAGCCGTGTGAAAAGTAACGTAAACGGGAGGCATGCTTACTTGTATTCGCACGTGCTGCGAAGTTTTGGCTTTATACTGATTCCGTACACGTACTACGTCCTCACAAACTCAAGTCTAGTTTTGCTGATGCTGCCTATCTGCCTTGTCGCAAGTCCTCTGTTTCTGGCAATTTCTCTGACGGGCGTCGCGTTGCTCATCCTTTCTGTTGGATTCTTTCCGGCGCAAGCGACCACAGCAGTATTCTTGTGCGCACAAACCGTGTTAGGGATTCTTCTATTCTTCAATTCCCGTCTTGTTTCCGTGACCGAGCATGGCCGGGTCGCTTCGGCATTCGGCATAAAGAACGGTGTGGGAATTCGCTTGGCAATGCTTGCATGTCTAATCGCTGCGCTGTTTCTTATGCTCTTTCGCTCGGCGAACTTAATCATCCTGACCTGTGCCGCCGTGCAGCTCTCTTGTGCCGCGAGGTCGTTGTCACGACTCCCTGGCACGAGAACCAGAATGGACGTAGGTAGCGCGGTCGTTATGGCGGTTTCCACGGCGATCGGACTGGCAATTCTAGAATTCGGTTCTCGGTATGTAGCTCCGGCCCCAGCCCAGCCATCCAAATGTTATGAACCGGTGCCGGAATATGTCTTTACATTGAGGCCAGGCAGCAAAGGCGCGATCACGCTGATCGACAACGACGACCGGCGGATTACCGTACCGGTTAGTATTTCAGAGCAAGGCATTCGTGATGATCGCATTTACGGTCCAAAGTCACCCGATGAATTCCGCATCATCATGCTGGGAGACTCATATACGATGGGTCACGGTTTGAAGACGGACGAAACGTACGCACGTGTTCTGGAGCGCCGGCTTGCGAGTGCAGGGATCGGCAAGCGTATTGTTGTAATAAACATGGGCGTTGGAGGTTACGCGCCGTGGCAGGAGGCAGGCTTTCTGCAAGAACGAGGATTCAAGCTTGAGCCAGACTTGGTGATCTGGCAGATCTTTCCGTCAAACGACATAGCGGGAACGTATTCTCGCTTGAACAAGCTGCTGCCAACTTTCGATGTGCAGTGGGAACGTTGTTATTACAATTTCCGAAGACAGAATGAGTTCCCAATCCTGGCAGAGCGATGGCTGCAGACGCACTCGAACGTATATGCCTTAATCTCGACGAACTATAACTATGAAGGTCCCGTGATGAAATGCCTCGCGGACCTTCGCATGATGCCCGAGTACAAATACCCAAGACTTGTGCCCAAAACCGATAGACATTGGTTACGCGAACCATGTCTTGTCGAGTGGTACCCGGAACTCACCGAGGCATTCGAGATGATGTGTGCGGACATTCGTGCGCTAAAGGAGAAATGCGATAGCAGAGGCGTCGACCTAATTGGGTTTGCGCACTCGGATGAGATCTCGCTTTTCCCACAAGCGTGGGTAGTCTTGAATGAACAGAGTCACGGGTACCAATACGTAATGAACAAGGACATTCGCGTAACGCAGGAGTGTTTCCAATCCGCTGGAATTCCCTACGCGAAAGTAACGGATGCATTACTGGCACTGCCAGAAGAAGAGAGGTTGGAAGTTTTCTATCGTCA
Organism: Candidatus Hydrogenedentota bacterium; assembly: GCA_019695095.1. Lineage (NCBI taxonomy): Bacteria > Pseudomonadati > Candidatus Hydrogenedentota > Candidatus Hydrogenedentota bacterium. Next base: position 15,078 of record JAIBAQ010000048.1, on the reverse strand, counting down.
AGATGGCCACTTCTCTCCGGCTGGCGCGCGAGAAGTCGGTGCGGCGCTAGCCGACTATTTGGTCGCCGAGTACTTTCCCCGCAAGAAACACTGAGCATCTTCTCGTGACAACATGGTCGTAAAGACCAAGCCTCCGATGCCTATCGGGAGGATTGCCCTATCGGCGTCGTCATGGCTACCGGAGCTTTAGATCGTAATTTGTACGATTGGACCCGACCGTCGGCGCAAATGGGTGACGTACAAGACGTTGAGGCTATGCCATTCGGACTTCTTCTCACGAACACAATCTGTCTATGCAGAACTGCCTCACACGAAGTATCAAGTATGACGATTGCACTGGTTTTGGTATGGGTTTGCGGGCGTTCGCGAGAAATCCGGACTAGGTAGCCTCAATCGAGATTGTCCCAGAGAACAAGAGATGTCTTCCCTTATCTACATGAAAGACAAGCCGGGCAGGAGTGTGGAGAGCTTGAAGTACACGAGCATTCTCGAAATGGGCGGTGTTAAGGGCTGTCATCCGGGGATGGCTAACCGTGGCTTTGCCTGAGAAGGTTACCTTTGGCAGTGACGGACCCCACGCCGAGATTCTGCCTCCCGGACTATAGTCTGTGTTCAGATGAACCCAGTCCTTTTGACTTGTGGCAACTTGCGGAAAGATCCCTGATTCATGCTCGCTTTCCCAATGATCGTACGAGTCGCGAAGCATAACGCTGACTTGATATTCCTGGACGTCGAGAACATCCAGAGTGTCCAGCCAGAGTGAAAGATCGAAACCCGAAACGCACGGCGAAATTTCCCAAGTGAGGTGAAACGGTATCCTTCTGGATTCGCCCGATATTCGCAACGTGTCGCCGATTCGCTCAGCACTTCCCCACTGAAGGCCGATACTGTCGTTCCACAGACGGCCGATGAGCAGCGAGGAGTAAACATGCCCGAAACTTGTGAGTTCCTCTCCCCGATAGGATATTCGGATGGACCCCCGCTCGAAATAACAGGAAACATCGCCTGAGTTCACCGATCGAACAGTCTGTGTTCGGGAATGAATAGTTGCCTTTGAGGAACCCAGGTCAATAGAGGCCTCAAAGAGTTCGGTTCGACCTTTTGGTAAACGCGCTTCCTGCGCGGGGAATTGTGCATTGATCTGGAGAACGCGGGAACCAGCGACATAATCGCTGTTGTACCAGAATAGGCGGACAAACGGGTAAAGCGATTCTACGGCAATGTCGATGTTGGGAAAGACCGAATCGTCAGGAGCAAAGAGCGCAGCTTCCCTGCACGGGGCGGTGTACGACGCCACGGATGTCCAGAATGTATCCGTCGGGAGATGGTCTGGAAAGACGCCCTCTAAGTCGCCGTAGATCCATTCGCGGTAAAGCGCGGGGAAGAAGAGGTTGGCATTAATAAGCGTTACCGGAGTCGGACGGTCGCATTCAACAGCCACACTCCACTTTAGACGGTTATTCTCGATCCACATTCTCCAGATATGGACCAAGGGCAGGCGTGGCATACGTCCGCGCGCCACACAGTGGAAGGGCCCTTTCTCGACGACCGTCCATGTTGCCTCGTGGCATTGATGGCAGGCCTCCATGGAATATACCTCGGCGCGCAGGCCGCCAGAAGCACTGACTTCTACCTGATCTCGGAAAAGTGATATCCGCCCGTTTGCAAAGATGGCATCCAGATTGCCCTCTTTGAACGTGTGCACTCCCTTCGGCGACCCCGTTTGCCGCAGGTAGTATTCGATGGTTTGTTGCGGCGATCCGCGGGTGACCATCTCGCCTTTGGTGAGGAGAACTACATGGTTGCACAGCGCGTGGACCAATCCGAGATCGTGCGAGACAAAAATGATTGTCTTTCCTTGGTCGCGCAAATCGATGATGCGCTGGCGGCATTTGCGCTGGAATTCTTCGTCGCCCACGGCAAGAACTTCGTCGACGAGGAAGATGTCGGGGTTGGCGTGTACGGCCACGGAGAAGGCGAGGCGCACAAACATGCCGCTGGAGTAGGTTTCCACGGGGTTGTCGATGAAAGGCTCAATGCCCGAAAACTCGACGATACGGTCGAACACGCCGTCAACGTCTTTGTGGGACATGCCAAGAATGCGGCCGTTGAGGTAGACGTTTTCGCGCCCCGTGAGCAATGGATGGAAGCCCGCGCCTAGTTCAAGAAGCGAAGCCATCCGTCCGTGTACCCGCACGTGACCGCTGGTCGGCGCCGTGACTCCCGCAAGGATCTTCAGCAGGGTGCTCTTGCCGGAACCGTTGGGACCGATGATTCCAAACGAATCGCCTGGTTCCACGTTGAACGTGATTCCACGCAACGCGTCAAAGTACTCGGTTTTGCGGCCCCGCAACGTGTCGAACAGTCCGCGGCGTCCCAGCAGCATGCCGGTGCCGCGTCGCGTGGCGAATTTCTTGCCTACATTTTCTAATTCGATGATGGGCATTAGAGATGATCGGCGATGGTGGCCGCGTTACGTCGAAACATCACGATGCCAAGCAGCAGGACGATTACGGCGATTGCGAGAGGATAGAGCATTAGGTCCAGCGAAGGCGCGCGATTGTCCAGCAGAACTTGCCGGAACGAGGAGATGATCCCCACCATCGGGTTCAGCATGTACAACTTCAGTGCAAGCGAATTGCCCGCCGCGGCGCTAACTTGTTCGATGCTGTAGAAGATGGGCGTTGCATAGAATCCGAACGTCAGCGCTACCTCGACGATGTAACCGACGTCGCGGTAGTAGACATTGAGATATGCGCACAACAGCGCGATGCCAGTCGTGAGGATCAGTTGGATAAGAAAGATCACGGGAGTCCATAGCGCGTTCCAGCCGAATCCCCCTTCGAGCCAGATTCGCACAACCATGAAAAGCAGGAAACCGATGATGCCGTTCACGATGCAGATGCCCATGGACGCCAGCGGCATCACTTCTCGCGGGAAATAGGCCTTCTTGACCAGATCGTGGTTGTCGAGCAGTGAAGACGTCGCCCGTCCGACGGAGGTCGCGAACATTTGCCAGAAGACAAGGCCACACAAGATGTGGACAATCATAGGATGGTCGCCGGACAATCCGGCAGCCCTTCCCGCAAACACATGAGTAAACACAAACGTCAGTATCAGCGTGAACGCAAGGGGCTGCAGTACCGTCCACATGAACCCGACCACGGTATTGCGATACCGTGCCCGAAGATCCTTGGAGACTAGATCGTAGATGAGGCCCCGGCTTCGAATCAGGTCGGGCAGTACCCGTCGAACCTGTCTCGCATAGGCGTCGCTGTAAACAAGTGAACTCATACCCCGTACTCTACCTTAGCGGCAGACACACCGCCAATCTTGAACACCCGCCGTCGGTCGGCTGCCCCCAACAATGAAGTCTTGGTCAACGGTGCTTGATCGTCCCGTACCACTGGCTGCCGCCGTGGTCCAGATGCAGCACCGGAAGTCCGCTTAAGCGCACCGGGGGTCCGAAGGTGTGGATGATGCGCACTCCGAACCGCATGTCCGAACCTTCGAAGTGATCCAGTTCTTCATACTGCACTTTGTCCCAGCAGGACGCACGCACGCATTGGAAAAAGCCCACAGGGACTCCATGCGCTTCACGCAGCCGGAACTCGCTGGCATCGGAAAGCAAGTCATCCCAATCGCGCCACGGCAATATTTCGCCAAGCAGTATTTTCGCTGTTGTTTCCGGCGATAACATCTTGCGGCCGTCCGCGGCGAGGAAGTAACTGTCGGTCTTCAACTTGTCGATGCTCTGAAACATATTCGGCGGCACAACGATATCCGAGTCAATGAGAACGATCCATTCGCCCGAGGCCATCTTGACGGTTTCGTTGATGATGAAGCCCTTGGAATTGGCGTATTTCTCCTGGAACGGCGAGCGATGAATACGCAGATCCGGGTGCGTCATTTGCAGGCTGTCGAGAAGGTCATCGGTGGGGTCCAGGCCAGGCACGTAGGCCACGATGACTTCGAGTTTGCGCATGTCGAACCCGCGCTGGTTCGCGAGACTCAGCAATACGGCCTGCAAACGGCGCGCATAGCGGGTGCTGACAATCACCACGGAATACGTTGGCTTTGGAAGGGCGGAGGTTTCACTGGTCTCCTCTGTCCAGATGTCCACAAACTGGCTGAGGATCTCCGATTCGATGTTCCATATGGACAATCGCAGTTCGGTGGCCGAGGCCAACCGCACGGGCGCGTAGAACAGCCCCTCGAACTCCGTCGGGCGAACGAGTTGGCCATCGCGCAAAAAGACGTAGTGTCCGTCCGCCTCGACGTGCAGCGTTAAGGTATGTCGATACGCCTCCATTGGGCACACGATGCGGCAATGCCGTCCCAGGCTGAAGCCGATATAGTCGGCAATCCCTCCTCCGAACGTAACCGACACGGTATAGGGGGCCGTCAAGCGCGCCAGCGGCCAACTGAGTTTCTCGCCGTTTGAGAGCGAACGCCACTGCACCGCGCCCTCGAACTGGGCGAACATCGCGTCATCCGTGCCGTATTCGCGCGGGGTGATGCGCCGCGTCGGTATGCTGTTGCTCGTGAGGTCGTTTGCTTTCTTCGCAAGCGCGATCTGCCCTTCCGTAAACCTGCCGCGCCCCGCGTCGAACGCGTCGTAGTATCTCGGGCGGTCTGCGCAAAAGTGCATGGGCGATACGATGAGTTCGCCTGCGCGCGGCAATGCCGTGAGCGACGGACATACGCGCTTGACGTCGGGAGTAATGCCGTCGCAGATGCGCCGCATGCAACACGTACCGCATACCGGATCGCCATCCAGTTTCGTTCGGTCGTCTGCCTGCGCGAAGGCCGCATTGTCGAGAATGTCGTCGGAGGGGCGGATGTGTGGTGTCTTCGGAATGAACCGCAGATGCCGCGTCAGTTTTCGCCACGCAACGGCCCACAGGTAGGGAACGGGCCTGCTGACGAGCAACGGAAGCACGCGCGCGTCGATAGGGTCTTTGAAGAGGGTGTGCCGCGCGAGAAGCATCGTCACGATCTTCCCCGCGACAATCGGACTCCGGCGATACAGCAACTGCGCGAGTTGATACGCCTTCTCGCGGTACTGTTGATGATCCAGCACGAACTGGCGTGAGTTCAGCACATTCGGCCAGAGTCGCTCATCCACTCCGCAAAATGGAAGGCCAACTATATTGATCTCGATTCCCTTTGCCTGGAGGGCGTCTGCAAGGGCAGCAGACTGGCTTGCCCAATCTGGGTCTGTGCCATTCTGCTTTGTCGAACTGGTCGCGAAGGGGTCCGCGAGGCACACATTCACGGAGACGACGCCATGCTCGGCGAAATCGGTGGCCCACGCATCGGCGTTGAAGGCAGGCCCGAACGGCGCGCGCACCTGCAAACGCACCGGAATCCGGCATTCGCGGCAGGCGTCCATCCATGCGCGGACGTTGGCATCGGAGGGCGAAGGCCCAGCCAAATAGACGTCCCACGGGGCGAGTGCCTTGAGTTCCTCCGCGCTGGGAGGCGCGGACGCGCAGTTGGTGCGGATCGAAAGCTTTGTGTCGAGCGTGTCGGCACACGCGGTCATCTCACGGAAGACGCCCGCGTTGAATGCGTCGAAAAACACATCGATCTTGGGCGTCTTGTAGGCGGTTCGGCTCAGCCGGATCCACTTGTTCAATACGACCTGCGGAAACGGCGAGCCCTTCGCGTTCACGGCGGGAATCAGACCTCGAACCGGTGCGACGCGAATACTTGCTCCCGCGGCATCCGGGGATGTTTCGAGGAGACTGTCGTTCAAGGAAACCTCGCGAATTACGCCTATTTCAGGGGTGAGGAGAAAGTATAGTCGCCTTGGCGAAGACTTTCAAAACAACAGCGCCGCCCCCTGGATGAGGGCGGCGCGTGGCAGCAAATAACGGACTACAGCGTATCGATAGCGCGCATCATCATGGCCCACGAGCTGGCTACGGGCCAATCGCTGGGATACTTGAGAAACGAGACATGTCCATCAAGGTAGAGGACATTCGCCCCGCCCGGGATATGGTTGAAGCTGCCGCCATTCAATTGAACGTTGGCGTTGATGTCGTCGTGCATGATCGGCAGGTCGCTCTGGGCCTTCGAGGAGGCAGCGGCGTTGTTGATGTCGGAGACGAAGAAGCGTTCGATGCCCTCGCGCAAACGGTAGAGCGGTCTTCCACCGACGTCGAAGTCTTCGTCGAAAACGGAGTAATCGGCGGTCGTGTAGGCTTCGCCGACGCGCGTAACGAGTTCCGTCACGACGTCCAGAAACGCGGGATTGAGCAGGCCGAGAAAGGCGCCAATATCGTCTTCGGGGTTGTTGAGGTTTGCGATGTCCGCGAGGTACAACTCGGGCGAAAGCGCCCAACTGTAGTAGATGTACGACATGTTGTGCACGAGCCACGGATTGATCGGACTCGTCGCGTCGTTTTCGGGGCAGTGCCACCACTCGCCCGAATCCACCTTGCTGCTGCGCGGATCGGACGGGCAAATGAGCGTGTTGAAGTCGGTGAGGTACTCCGGATAAATCGCGGGCCCATGGGGCGTTGTTGCGCGCGCAAACGAGGCGTCGGCGTTGGGTCCGTTGCAGCCGTCTACCAAGGGTATCGTGAGATCGATGATGGCCGTTCGTATCGGGGGCAGCAATTCACCCTTGGATTCCCCCGAATACATCTTGAAGATTACGCCCATCTGTTTGAGGTTATTCTGACACGATGCGCGGCGCGCGGCCTCGCGAGCCCTCGCCAACGCGGGCAACAGGATCGCCGCCAAGATGCCGATAATGGCGATTACGACCAACAACTCGATCAGGGTAAATCCGTACTTCTTTGTACTGCTCACTGCAACCTCCTACTGCAACATTTCGACACCGCTGTTTAACCGTGGATTCCCCCTCACCCCGCAGGAAGGTTGGCAAGAATTGCTTCACGCCGTCGCGGGGCCGGTTTCTGGCGAAACCGAGCCCACATCATACGAACCGGCGAAAGGCGGCGCAACGGAGAAGTCCGCTCACAAGAAAAGGACCGTCTCGGAGCGCCCAGTACGAGCGTCCGAGACGGCTTCATGTCATAACCAAAGCGCGCTATTTCGCGCCTGGATACGTGTCAGGGACGATGCTGATGCCAGTCGTGAACTTGAACGGAGATTGGAATCCGGGGTTCGGGAATTCCATCTCCAACAGGAAGGCCGTATAACCCTTTTCGGGAGCCTGTATTGCGGCGCGGTACACGCCCGGCTCGGTCTCCTCGGCGGGAGAACTCACGTATGCCTTGCCGATTTTCTCCAGACGGAAATCGCGTCCCTCGGGATTTGTCGCTTGCCACAGCAAGACCTGCGTGGGTTTGTCTTCGCAGCGTACCTCGAGCGAGCCGTCCGCTCCCTTGCTCCAGGTGAACTTTGGACGCGGCGTGTTGGTGAGAACCGCGTTATAAAACGACGCCATGTTGAAATAGGCTTCCGGCGAAAGACCGTGATCGGTATTCGGTATGTAGCGGAGGTATTTCTCGCCCTTCAAGTCGTCGAAATAAAACTTCCACGAGTCCGGCGGGAAGAACTGGTCGCCTGCCGCGTTGATGATGTACTTGGGCATGGTCAACCGGTCGATATAGGAATACGGGTCGACAACCGCTTCCAATGCCTTGAACTCCGGCGTGTGCATCCGATCCATGATATGCATTTCGTCGTAATTGCCAACCGCCGGCGCCCAGAATCCGTACGCGGCGAAATGGTTGTCGAGCGACTTCGCCACGTTCAGCACGTCGATCACCGCCGGCGCGATGCCAACCACGCGTTTGTCGACTGCAGCAGTAGTCCAGGTGGTCCAACCCCGCTTGGAGCCGCCGCACACGAAGAAGCCCGTGATTTGAGGGTACTCCTTCTGGACCAAATCCATGGCGCGCACAACGGCTTTGGTCATGGGTAGGCGGGCCAGCCAAATCGGATCCTGCGTCACCAGGAACTTGTCCCAGCCATAAGCGATTAGGGAGTCTTCCTTTCTCCCGGATTCCTTGTATTGTTCATCTTTCTCTTCCGTGAAGTGCAACGGCTGGTTGGGGATCTGTTTGATCTCCACCAATATCGATTTGGTCATTACGGCCACTTGCGCCAGCATGCCGTCGGCTTCGGGCACGTCTTGGCCGCCGTTGCCGCCGCCGCCGATGAAGAGGAGCGTCTGGTTGTACTTGACCTCCTTCGGAATGACAACGATTACCCAGTGCTCCCACTTGGTGCGATCGACCTTCGTGGTGTCCAGCCACTCCTGGGAAACCAAGTGGTAAGTACGCGCCGTATACGCGTCTTTTTGGTCTTCTCGTGCAGGTTTTGGATCGTAAGTGAACGCGGGATCGGGTTTGGCTACGTACTCGTCAAGCGGAGTTTGCGACGACTTTTCCACCGCGGAATCGGTCGACGGTGACAACGATGTCGAACATCCGCAAAAGGAAAGACACAATGCGATGACCAGAATCCAGGAGGTCAGAGGGGGGATCTGACATTTCTTCATGATGCGGCTCCTTACCGTGTGAAGGTCTATAAGGGGCCGCCAGTGTAGCACCTGCCAGGGGCAAATCCAAAGCAGAAAATAGGTCGAAATTCCGGGTATTCGAGGATACCCGGCCCACAGGGGGTCCTGACTCTTCCGCTGCTATCTTGAGAGCAGTCCGCCCAAGGCTGCAAAGGGTGCGGCCATCAAGCGAAACGCCGTGCGCGCCGAGGGCGATTCGTCCACGGCGGTGGCCACCTTGGGAGAATTCGCGTAGTAGGCATCCACGAGCGATTTGCCCCAAGAGGTCTTGACGAGGGCCTCGTCGCGAAGGGCGCGTAAGTCCTGCAATACCTGCGGGTTATCGACAAATGCCTTCGCGGCCGCGCACCCGGTCGAAGGGTCGCTGCCGGGGTCGGGAGGGGTCGTCCCGGTCAGATAGTCTTGAATCTGGCTGTAGAAATCCCGCAATGACGTGTACCAATCCACATTCCCAGTGGTGTTGCTGCACGAGTGGGTTGGGCCGCCGCTGAGGGTTCCCGTAATGCGATAACTCGAATTCACGAACAGAAGCGGGCTGCCCGAGGAGCCACCTTCCGTGACGCCATCGTCCCAATGTACCTTGGTTTCATTCTGGTAGGAATCGAAGGTCTGATCGATGGAGACTACGGTGCCATAAGATATCCGCTGCGCGGTGCCTGCCGGAAAATGGATCGCGATGATGGGTTCATTGACGATTGGGTCGCGGACGTCCCAGCCGAGGTAAGCCCTGCCGTTCGTTCCAGACGGCACCGTGTCCAACTGCATGAGCGTCAGGTCGTAGGTGCCGCTGGATGCCAGCATCTTGACTCCGTTACTGCGCGGCATACCCGACAAGGAGGGTGGGGTGTAGTTCGCGCACGACGTGGAGCGCCAGTCCCACACGATATCGACCCCGCTTGCAGAAGCTGTCTCTGGTACGCAGTGAGCGGAGGTAAGGAAGTATGGCTCAAGTGCCGCGGTGTCCGCGTTGTTTATGAGCGAGCCCGTGCACAAGGCCGAATCGCCGGATCCCGAGGGTATGACGATCATGCCAACGCCGGTCGATGCTGTCTGGACGGCGGTGGTGGAGTCGCAATTGATGTTGTTATTGCACGAAAGCGCTTTTAAGGTTTGCTCGAAGCTTCTGAAAAAGTGGGAGAATTCGATCAGACGCACCTCTGGCAGCGACCCGGTGGCGCTTCGCACCATCAATACGCATGACTCGCCTTCGGTCGTGGGCAGCCAGCGTCCATCATCGGTGTTGTCGGCGGCCGTAAACGGCCCAAAAGCACGCGGCCCAGTCAGGTCGACTACCCAGACTTCTTCGCCGTCCTGCAACTGCGACAAGTCAACGTGAAGGCGCAAGGCGTACGCGTCAATCGAGGTAATGGCCGCTTGATGGACGGTGTACGCGCCATCGACGAATCCCTCGCCGAAGAGATCCTCCGAACCCTGATCGACAGGGTACCCCGCGCCGACCATGAAGTTCTTTTCGGCCTCGGCATATTGCTGCAGGAAGGCGTTTTGACCTTCCATTTCGGCGTAGGTATTGGTTCGGCCGATGCGTTCCATGTATTTGGCGAGCGTTGACTTTGGCAGGGGATTCAGTTGGGCTTCAAGTTCCGCTTTGGAGGTCACTGCAGGGGCGACCACCATGTCCGCATAGTCCTGAGCACTGCCCGCTTGGACCGCCAGCACAGCCAATCCTAGAATAATCAATAGGTTACGCACGTCTTACCACTCCACTGCCTCGTCGAACACTACGATTCGCCAACCAAAGGAAGACTCCCTCGATGGCCCATGTATTATACCCGCCACTTCTTCATACGTTATCTGCCCTTACCATTTACGCTAACGCAAAACCTCAGGGTAATTCGAACTCAGGCCGCTGAACTTACTTCACATCTAGTTGATTCAACGGTTTAAGGCGTTACATGCCAGTCTTCAATCCGGATGCTTTCGTGCAATGCGTCTTCTCCTGTCTCTTCATATTGGCAATTGACCCGCAAAGCCCGCTATTCTGTAGCGTCCGAAAGCAAGTATGTCCCCGGAAGCAAATTTGAGAGAGTGGAACCATGACATCGGCCATTTACGGAACCTTCTCACTAGCGTTCTTTCTGTACGTGGCGTCCGCAGCCACCGCCGGATGGTACCTGCACAGCGGGGGCAAGCGGATTCTGCGGGTGACCCACGTGCTGGTCATGATCGGGTCCGTCGTCCTTGCCACCACGATCGCCTTGCGCTGGATCGCGTGGGGGCGCTTGCCTTTGACGACAATGGCCGACGCGTTAAACCTGTTTATCGTCCTTACGTCGCTTGTCGTGGCTATCGTGGCGCACCGGGGCGCGCAACACGCTATCCTCTGCCTCTACACGCCACCGCTGGTTGCCTTGTTCACCGTGAACGCCGTCATCGCGTTTAGCGACCTCCACAGCGAACCGAAAGAACTCAACGGCGCGTTCCTTGCCGTGCACGTGGGATTGGCCGTGCTGGCGTACGCGTTGTTCTTTGTCGCGAGTATCACCAGCATCGCCTATGTGGTTCAGGCGCGTGGATTGAAGCAAATACGCACGTCGGGGCTGGTGAAGAAGCTGCCTGCCCTCGAGCAACTCGATAAGACGCTCTACTTTCTCATCGCGCTGGGTTACATCTTCTTTGGCATCACGCTGGTGCTTGGCATGATCTGGGCCTACATCGACCGCGACGCTCTCGGCCCCTATTGGTTCCTGTCGCCGAAGATTTTCCGCGCTGCGTTCATGGTGCTGTTGTATTCGACAGCGTTTCACGCGCGAAGGCGCGGACAGTTGCGCGGACAACGGCTCGCCTATCTTGTCTTTGTCGGGTTTACGATCATGCTGGCCGGGTATCTTGTGCTCGGGCTGTTCGACGTGCAGGACTACAATTTCTGGAGCACCTCTTCATGAGCCTGGTGGTCTCAGGATTGAGCCATCATACGAGTCCGGTTGAGCTCCGGGAACGCCTTCATTTTCCCGAAGCCCAGTTGCCGGCGGCGCTTCTGCGTCTGCGCAGGCACTTGGACGATGCCGGCGTTGTCATTCTCAGCACGTGCAACCGTGTGGAGATTTACGCCAATACGCCCGAAGCATGCGACGATTCGTTCTCGCGCATTCGCGGCTTTCTCAGCGAGTGGCACGGCATCCCTGAAGGCGAGTTTGCGGAGATGCTCTACGAGCGCGATGGCCGCGACGCCGTCGGTCACCTCTTCCATGTCGCGTCGAGTCTTGACAGCCTGGTCGTGGGAGAAGGCCAAATCCTGGGACAGGTTCACGACGCCTATCTGATTGCCCAGGCCGAGCAGTCCACCGACAAGATCATCAGCCAACTGTTTCAACGCGCGTTTTCCGTTGCGAAAGACGTGCGGTCGCGCAGCGGCATCAGCGAAGGCAAAGTATCCGTGGGCAGTGTGGCCGTCGATCTTGCCGTTTCTATCTTTATCAATCTCACCGGCAAGACCGTGATGGTGATCGGGTCGGGCAAGATGGGCGAACTTGCGCTCAAGAGCCTTGTCTCGCGCGGCGTGTCGCATGTGTTGCTCGTGAATCGCACTCAAGAGAAGGCCGCCGAACTTGCGGATCGCATTCACGGCGAGCCGATTGCCTTGAGCGATCTCGACAACCATCTGCACCGCGCCGACATCATCATTACGTCTACGGGCGCGCGAGACTACTTGTTGAAGCAGCCCGACTTCGAGAAAGCCTTGCGTAATCGGGCGCACGCGCCGATGTTCGTGATCGATATCGCGGTACCGCGCAACGTGGATCCGAGCGTCAACGAGCTCGACAACGTGTATCTCTATGACATCGACAGTCTGCAGCAGGTCACGGAAAGCAATTTGGAGGCGCGCAGGAAGGAAATCGCGAAGTGCGTGGAAATTGTCGACGCGGGCGTCGACAACTTCTGGCAGTGGCATCAGGGGTTGGTTGCGGAGCCGACGATCGTTTCCATGTCGGAGGAGTTGCACGCGATTCGCGAGCGCGAACTCGCCAAGACGCTTGCCTCGCTTCCGGATTTGACGGACAAGCAGCGCGACGAGATTGCGTATTTGTCGAAACGCATCGTCAATGCGATTTTACAGCGTCCCATGACGCAACTGAAGCGCGAAGTAGCCCATCACGATCCGAATACCGTGCTGCACCTGGTGAAACGTCTGTTCGGACTTCGCGAGACGCCGTGATGAGACCAATTGCAGGCAGGGAGATCCGGGCAGTATGACACGATCGCTGACTATAGGCAGCCGAGGCAGCAAACTTGCTCTGACACAGTCCAATTTCATCGCCGATGCGATACGCGCGTTGGAACCCGGGCTGGAGGTGCGGGTAGAGATCATCCACACGAAAGGCGACAAGATTCTCGATGCCCCGCTCGCACAGATAGGCGGCAAGGGACTCTTCACCAAGGAACTCGAAGTCGCGTTGCAGGATGCACGCATCGACCTTGCCGTGCACAGCCTGAAAGATCTACCCACGGAGTTGCCCGAGGGCCTTACGTTGGCCGCCGTACCCAAACGCGAGAGTCCCTACGACGCCTTCGTGTGTTCGAAGTGGACCAGCGTGGATGACCTGCCCGCGAATGCGCGCGTAGGCACATCGAGCCTGCGGCGCGGCGCGCAACTACGCGCATACCGTTCCGATCTCGAAATCGTGCCCATTCGCGGCAACGTGGAAACGCGGCTGCGCCGCGTGGAGGAGGGCGCCGTTGACGCGGCCGTGCTCGCGTGCGCCGGATTGAACCGCCTCGCGCTGGGCCATGCCGTGCTCTACGCGCTCGATGTCGACGTCATGATTCCCGCGCCGGCGCAAGGGGCGCTCGGTATTGAAGCGCGCGCCGATGACGCCAAGACGTTGGCATTGCTGCAACGGTTGACGGATTCGCAGACCCTTGCGGAAGTGCGCGCGGAACGCGCGTGTCTGGCAACGCTTGAAGGCGGGTGCCAGGTTCCGTTGGGGGCATTGGCGCGTCTGAACGGCGGCGAACTCGAATTGACGGCCTGCGTGTGCACTCCCGACGGCGAGAAGGTACTGCGGACTACGGAGCGGGGAATCGCCGACGAAGCGGAATCGCTCGGCATCCAAGCGGCGGAGGCCTTGATCGCGAACGGCGCGGCTGCGATCATCGCATCGGTGCGATGAGCGATGTAACCGGAAAAGTATTTCTTGTTGGAGCGGGGCCAGGCGACCCCGGCCTCTTGACCGTGCGCGGCAAAGAGTGCCTCGAGCGCGCCGACGTGGTGTTGTACGACGCGCTGTCGAACGAAGTGTTGACCGAGTACGCGCCCAACGCCGAGAAGATCTTCGCCGGAAAATCTCCGGACAAACACATGCTGCTGCAGGAGGAAATCAACCGCCTACTGATCGATCTCGCCCGGCAAGGCAAGCGCGTCGTGCGGCTCAAGGGCGGCGATCCGTTTGTGTTCGGACGCGGCGGCGAAGAGGCACTGGCGTTGGCGGAGAACGGCATACCCTACGAGGTCGTGCCGGGCGTTACGGCCGGTATCGCCGTGCCCGCCTACGCGGGAATCCCCGTGACGCACCGCGGTCTTTCTACAAGTTGCATGTTCATCACGGGTCACGACGAAGACCTGCTTGATGAAGAAGAGACGGATTTTGCGCATATCGCCGTGCAGGGTACGTTGTGTTTCTTCATGGGCGTGAAGAATCTCCCGACGCTGGTGAAGCAGGTCATCGCGCTGGGGCGAGCGCCCGAGACTCCTGCCGCCGTGATTACATGGGGCACGTTGCCCAAGCAACGCACCATCGTTGCGACGTTGGCGACGCTGGAAGAGGTTTGCGACCGCGAGAAACCCACCCCGCCCGCCTTGGTCGTCGTCGGCGATGTGGTTCGACTTCACAATCAACTGAGCTGGTTCGAGAGCCGTCCGCTCTTCGGGCGGCGCGTCGTCGTGACGCGCGCGCGCGCGCAGGCGGCCGAACTGGTGCGGCGTCTGTACGAACTCGGCGCGGACGTGTTCGAGTTTCCGACCATCGAAATCGAACCCGCGCCGATCTCGGAACCGTTCGACTACATCGGCACGTACAACTGGGTCGTGATGACCAGCGTGAACGGCGTCGAGATGCTGTTCGAGCGATTGGAAGAACTTGGTCAGGATGCGCGAGACCTCGCGAACGTGAAACTGTGCGCGATTGGTTCCGCGACGGCAGAGGCCGTACGCAAACGGTTTCTTAACGTCGATTTGATGCCCGAGAAATATGTGGCCGAAGATCTGCTGACAGCGCTCGTGCAACGCGAAGGCGAACTAGAGGGCAAGCGTTTCTTGTTGCCGCGCGCGGACATTGCGCGGAGCTTTCTGCCCGAAGAGCTGCGCAAGCGCGGCGCTGTTGTCACCGAACTTGTCGCGTACCGCACCGTCGCGCCCAAGACCTCCGACGAATTGGCCGAACAACTCGCCGCGTACCGTCCCGATCTGGTTACGTTCACCAGTTCGTCCACTGCGCGAAATTTTGCCGAGATACTCGGCGCAACGCGGCTCGATGCGGTGGCGCTCACGGCGCAGTTCGCGTCCATCGGTCCCATCACGTCGAAGACCGCCGCCGAGTTGGGCATGCCGGTGACCATAG
>JAIBAQ010000047.1 GCA_019695095.1 Candidatus Hydrogenedentota bacterium | reverse complement strand
ACAATCGGCTCACCTAACACAACGACTCTATCGGCCACTTTCAAAGCGCCCAAGCGTCCCGCCGTAAACGACTCCTGACTGGGATCCAGAGTGCCTTTCGCAGCGGCTGCCGCCACCTGCACCGTGAGATATCCCAAATCTACGGCATCCCACAACACGAATCCCTTCACAACGCCCTGTTCGACATACTCGCGCATAACGTTCGGCGTGCTTACGCCAGTGAGAAAGACCTGATCGCGCCTGTCGCTATTCTTCAGCGCCTCGGCCGCTCCGGGAAGGGCCACCGTGGTGATAGCAAGGATGGCTTCGACCTCGGGGTAAGCCTTGAGAATATCCGTGGTAACTTGCGTTGCCAGGGCCTGGTCTTCTTCGGAAACCTTCGGAGTCTCAGACAAGTTCGTCATCTGCGGATATCTTGCCTGTCGGTACTTCTCCATCTCCTGCATCCAGATGTTCTGATTTGCCGCGGTGAGCGATCCGGTCAGGATGATGTACTTGGCGTCTTCCCCCGCGTTCTGCGCTACAAGGTCAAGCAGGGCCTTGGCCACGCTTTCGGGCGTGCATTGGCTTACGAAGTAATCACGCGCTCCATGGGCGGCATCCGCATCCCACGCCACAACAGCAGCGCCTTTGGCTTTGGCATCTTCCAGCACAGGGGCAATCGCATCGGGATCGTTGGGCGCCACCGCGATAGCGTTGTAGCCCTTGGCTATCCACGTTTCAATCATCTGCACTTGCTGTTGCACGTCATTTGTCACTGGGCCGTCATAGACCAGTTCGACACCCAGTTCTTTTGCCGCTTCGCGCGCCCCGCGTTCAGTGGCATTGAAGAAGTCGATGCCCACAAGCTTTGGCATCACGCCCAAAGTCAGTTTCTTTTCGGGCGAGGCCGCGTCACCCGTTTCTTTCGCAGGTTCAGCGGATTGATTCCCTGGAGTTGTCGATGACGAGTCCGGCACGGCGGGAGCAGGTGGATTCGACCCGCAGCCAACCAGAATCACAATGAGCAACAGACTCAGGTTCCGTACCGATTTCATTCGACCCCTCCTTTACGCGATGCGATCCGTTCGTTCAAGACCGCTGCCACCACGACCAGAATCCCCACATAGATGACCACATATTGCTGCCGGACTCCCGCCATGAGCAGGCCGTGCCGGAGTACACCAATAATAAGCAGACCCAACAATGTCCCAAGTACAGACCCGCGTCCTCCGCTGATTCGGGTCCCTCCCACGACAACGGCAGCAATCGCCTCCAGTTCAAGGCCCACGGCCGTATCGGCTTTAGCCGTGGCGTAAAGCGAAGTGTGAAAGAGGGCAGCCACACCGCACGCCGTTCCTGAAGCAGTGTAGAGCAAT
This sequence comes from Candidatus Hydrogenedentota bacterium, assembly GCA_019695095.1. Taxonomy (NCBI): domain Bacteria; kingdom Pseudomonadati; phylum Candidatus Hydrogenedentota; species Candidatus Hydrogenedentota bacterium. Next base: position 34,698 of record JAIBAQ010000047.1, on the reverse strand, counting down.
GCCTTCAGATTCCGCACGTCAATCGCCGCGAAGGCCGCGGCGGTCTCGTTTGCTCCAATACACTCCGCAAACCGTCCGATCCAGGATTTGCGCATGAGGACTCCGCCGACAGCAAAGATCAACAGCATAATGACAAGGGAAAATGGAAGGTAGGTCTGTTCACCGCCGCCCGGCAGGAACGCCAACACATTTCCGCCCGCGAGCCAACGAAAACCTTCAGAAAACCCACCCAATGAACGTGCGCGGCTGAGTCCCATGGCCAACCCTCGGAACAGAGCCATGGTAGCAAGCGTGACAACAAGCGGCGGCACGCGCAGGTAGCTTGATATCCCACCATTCAATGCACCCGCGGCGGCGCCTGTCGCCACTGCGGCAAATCCGGCAAGCCAGATGCTCCATCCCGCGTCAACATAAAGCAGTCCTAACGTAACACCCGCCAAAGCGACGATGCTGCCAACCGAAAGGTCAATGCCCGCCGTGGCAATGATGAAGGTCATCGGAACGGCAACAATGCCTGTTGCTACCCAGTAGCGTGACTGCTTACACAATGCGGGCCAATCGAGAAATCCATCGACGAATACGCTGAATCCCACAACAAGTAGAACTAAAAGCAAGAACAGCGCCAACCCGCGCGAAGTGAACAGATGTCTTATCATGCAGACTTCCGTTGCAGGCGTTGTAGCTGCAAGTCGGCCAGGACGGCCGCGAGAATGAGCGTGCCCACGAAGAAGTGAGACCAATACGAGTTCACGCGCGCGATGATGAGGATGTTGTAGAGCATGGCAATGAGGAATGCGCCCAGCAAGGTACCTACTGCGGAGCCACGTCCTCCCAGTATATTTGTGCCGCCGATGACTGCCGCCGCAATCGCCTGTAGCTCCCAGCCTTCGCCGGTGTTTGCCTGGACCTTTCCGTAGTATCCCGCGTGAAGCACGGCTGTAAGTCCAATCAACGACCCCGATATGGCAAACACGAAGAGCGTGATACGAGTCTTGGAAAGACCAATCAATCGCGCGGCAGATTCCGAATTGCCGAGCGCCAAAATGCGCCTGCCAGCCAGGGTATAGCGCAGCAAGACATGAACAATCACGGTCACTGCCACTGCACACCAGATCAACTTTGGGACACCCAACAACGTACCTTCGGCCAAGGCCCGGTAGGCTTGAGGCAATTGCATAACCTCGCGACCGCCCGTTGACCAACGCATGATACCTCTGTAAATACTGAGTCCCGCCAGCGTGACGATGATTGGGTGAATACGCGCAATGAGTGACGTTGCACCGTTGACAAGGCTCAATCCGCAGCCCATACCCACAGCGATCGCGAGACAAACTGGCGCGGGGACCTGTCCCTTTGCCGCCAATGCAGCAACCGCGCCCACAAGTCCCATCATGGAACCAACGGAAATATCGATGCCGCCAGCACAGATGATGAGCATGACGCCTTGCGCCATGATGGCCGGCAACGCCGCGTTGGCGAGGATGTCGAGAAAGTTCTGCATCGTGGCAAATTCGGTTGGCTTGACAAGCGCCATGATTCCTGCCACGAGGAGAATGAACGTGAACAATCCCCCTTCACGAAGACGCGTGAGCTTTCCAAGTAGACTAGGTTTTCGTGTTGCGGCATGCGCCTTGGCGGACTTGGGAACTGCTGCCGCGGCCACCGCAGTCTCAGAGTCTGTACGAGGATCAAACTGTCCGGTGAGGCTTCCTTCTGCGACCGTCACAACTCGATCGCTGATGGCCATAATCTCTGGAAGGTCGGAGCTAATGAGAACGATGCCTGCTCCACGTTCGGCGAGCTCGTGAATCAGGCCGTGGATTTCTGCCTTTGCCCCCACGTCCACACCACGCGTGGGCTCATCCAGAATGAGGACTCTGGGGTCCGTACTCTGCCATCGTCCGAAAACGACCTTTTGCTGATTACCACCACTCAGCGTACCGATGGCCTGTTCCATACTCGCGGCGCGCACGCGCGTGGACTCCATGGCCCGTTGCGTGAGTGCCGTTTCTCTCTTGCCGGACACGATACCCGCCTTCGAAAAGGACTGCAGTTGGGCAACGCTCGTGTTTGTGCGAATGGAATGCTCGCGGAAGATGCCTTGAACCAGTCGATCTTCTGGTAAGTAGGCAATTCCCTCGCGAATGGCGTGGCGTGCGTTGCAGGGCCGATAGGTTCTCCCGTCGAGACGAATTGTCCCCGTCGGAGCCTTCCGCATTCCAAAGAGACTCTGCCCCAGTTCGCTCCTGCCCGCGCCGATGAATCCATAGAGCCCGACAATCTCGCCCGACCGCACCTCCAGCGAGATGTCCTTGAATGCACGATCGGGGTCAGTCAAGCTATCCAACTCAAGGATGGTCTGCCCTATTGCAGCGTGCCGTTTGGTGAATAGAGTCGCAATTTCGCGGCCAACCATATCGTTGACGAGTTGCTGCATGGTAAGACCGGCAGAGGGATGAGTAGCAACTGTCTGCCCGTCGCGCATGACGGTAACGCGGTCACAAAGGTCCAGCACTTCCTCCAGGCGATGGCTTACGTAAATTATCGCAACCCCCTGGTCGCGTAACGCCCTGATTCGAGCGAAAAGGTTCTCGCTTTCCTTTACAGTTAATGAGGCCGTAGGTTCATCAAGAAAGAGGATACGCGCGTTCGCGGAGAGTGCTGCGGCGATCTCTGCCATCATCCGGCGCGCGACGGGCAAACCACCCGCCGCGGCCCGCACGTCAAGTTCTTCACCCAGATTGGCCATCAGACTATCCGCCTTGCGGTAGGTCGCACCCCACCGGACAAGACCAGACTTTCCGCGAACCAACCCTTGGCGAAGCAACATGTTTTCCGCCAGACTCAGTTGCGAGAACAGTTCGGACTCTTGATGGACAACCGCCACTCCAGCGGATGACGCCTGACGCGGATTAGAGAAGTGGACGGTTTGGTTTTGAATGCGGATTTCGCCTTCGTCAGGCCGCAGAACGCCTGAAGCAATATTGATAAGGGTACTCTTCCCCGCACCGTTCTCCCCGACAAGGCCGTGAATCTCCCCCGGCTCCACAGAAAGAGACGCGCCTCGCAAAGCGGGTATACCGCCAAAGCGCTTCACGACGCCATTCATCTCCAGACAAGGCACGCCCGAAATCCCTCCCGTCGCCCAAGTTGGTATCAGGTTCCGGGGAGCCGATGCAACTCCGGTTCGTGGTGGCGCCGAAGTACCGCGACGCTACTCAGTGTCTGGAGACGGGCGCTTCATTCGCTACGTTGGCGCGTACAAAGCGTCAGGGCTTCTTCTCAAGCTCTGCTTCTATGGCGCGAAGCACAGTGGGATCGTCCGGTGTTGTGGAGGGGCCGAACCGTGCGACCACTTCGCCGTTACGACCGACAAGGAACTTGGTGAAGTTCCATTTAATGGCCCCGCCGTAGGGTCCGTTGATCTTCTTAGACACAAGGTCCTTGTATAGAGGAGAAGTGTCGCCGCCGCGCACCGAGATCTTGGCAAACATATCGAAGGTGACGTTGTACTTCGACGAGCAGAAGGTCTTGATTTCCTCGTTTGTGGCGGGTTCCTGCCATAGGAAGTCGTTGCAGGGGAAACCGAGGATGACAAATTCCTGGTCCTTGTATTTCTGGTAGATGGCCTCAAGCGCTGTGTATTGCGGAGTGAACCCGCACTTCGAGGCCACGTTAACGATGAGCGCAACCTTGCCTTGGTATTTCGTGAGGTCAACGTCCTGGCCATTGATGTCCTTGACGGTATGCGTCCACACCTTAGCCCCGGACGAACCGGGCGACGTACATCCGCACAGCGCAGCCAATCCCACGACCCCTGCAATTCGAGACCACGTTAGCATGTTCGGCTCCTGATTCGCGTTGCCTTGCACGGACTCCACAGACGCCAGGCGAATACCCAAGTTCGCCCGTTGCCATTATACACGTGCGAATACGTCGGCCGATATGTCCATCGTGGAATTGGTCACAACAGGGCGATACAACGTCCTCCTTGCGATTAGAAGGGAATCTTCACTAGTCTGAGGACGCTCTTGATGGCTAGAACCATACACTCGGAGTCCGTATCCATGTTGAGTCTCTTGCGCCGCACCGAGAGAGGACTGATTCTCGCCGCCTGTGCCGGATTGTTGCTTTGCGCACGTTCCTTCGCAGCACCGCCAATGGATGTCAGCTTCGTGAAGCAGACCGACCACCTCGATATACGAATCGGAGATCGCGTGGTCGCAACCTACGTCTTCGCGGACCCCGAGATTCCACGCCCGTATTTCTGCAACGTCATGACGATGAATGGGACACGGGTGACGCGAAATCACCCTCCCGATCCCGTGGCGAACAAGGACAATGACGATCATGCCGGCTACCATCCTGGCCTGTGGCTGGCCTTCGGCGACATCAACGGCAACGACTTCTGGCGAAACAAGGCGCGTGTCCGGCATGTGTCGATCCAGGAGCTGCCTGGCGATAGCCCCAATACACGCCGGTTCTCGGTCGTGAATCGCTACGAATCTACTGAGACTCCCGGCGCTGCGATATGCGAAGAAACCTGCGTGTATTCGATTCGCGCAGAAGAGGATGCCTATTTCATCGTGTGCGAAAGCGAATTGCGCGCACTGGACACCGATGTTGCGTTTGGGGATCAGGAGGAAATGGGCTTCGGACTGCGTCTAAACACGCCCCTCACGGTCAAATTCGGTACGGGGACAATCGTCAATAGTGCAGGAGGCGCAAACGAGAAGGGAACATGGGGCAAAACGGCGGAATGGTGTGCGGGGATAGGTCGTGTCGATAACGGTCAGGTAGGAGCCATGCTCATGCCCGATCCTCGTAACTTCCGTCCCTCATGGTTTCACTCCCGGGATTACGGGCTCATCGTCGCAAATCCATTTGCCAAGAAAGCCATGACTGCGCCGGACGATGACCAGACTCCACCGGACTCGACGCGCGTTGCTACTGGCAAAACCCTCCGAATCGGATTTGGCGTGTGCATCTTCGAGCATCCCGCGTCGAGCAGCCCCGGCCTGACCGGTTTCTATGACACCTATTTGGAAAGCATCGGTATGGGCGCGGACTCGCGCAATTGAGTCGCGCATCGGGAGCAGTCAAGCCTATGGAACCAGTTCATGCCAGAGACGTCGGTTTGGTCGGCCTGGGGTTGGTGGGCCGTGCAATGGCCAAGCGACTAATCGAGGCAGGTCATCGGGTGCATGGATACGATATCGCAGAGGAGGCGCGCGTCCGGGCGCGTGACCTGGGCGTGCGCGTAGTGGAAGATGCCCGGGTCGTTGCCCAGACTACGAAGCTGATTCTATTGAGCCTGATGACTTCCGATGACCGAAAAGCCCTATGCTGGGGCGGCCAGTCGTTCGCTTCTTCTCTGCAGAGGGATACCCTAATCCTGGACACCACCACGGGCAGACCCGAAGATATACGTGAAGACCACGACCGGCTAGCGGCTCAAGGCGTCAAGCTGGTCGATGTATGCCTGTCCGGCTCCAGCCAGGTCATCGCAGAGGGACGCGCCTTGGCCTTGATCGGCGACAGAGAGGCGGACGCAACGTACGCGGACATCGTGTCGTGCTTCTCCAAGGCTCAGTATTATTTCAATAATCCCGGTCAGGGCAATCGCGTGAAGTTAATTGTGAATCTTGTGTTCGGACTCAACAGGCTGGTCCTGGCTGAAGCTCTGGGACTCGCCTCGCACGCCGGATTCGACCTGAATGCTATTCTCGACATTCTTAGGGCGGGCGAAACCTACAGTGTCGCCATGGACACCAAGGGGCCTAAAATGATCGCCGGTGAATACGCTCCCGCCGTGGCCAAGCTAGCCCAGCACGCGAAAGATGTCCGGCTCATCCTTGCTTATGCGAAAACCGTGGGGGCTCAAGTCCCTGTGTCCGAAGTCCATGTGGGTCTCATTGAAGAATTGGTGCGAAATGGGTCTGGCGACCTGGACAACGCCGCCATTTTTAAGGCGTATTGTCAGTAAGGTCTACCTCGGGAGATTGCGCTACATGGACAAGGTCCTTCTGGTCATCGGCGACGGCGCGGAAGTCATCGATACGATGGTGCCGTATTACCGGCTGAGCGAAGACTTCCACGTAGTCGTGGCAGCTCCGGAACGCCGTATCTATCATCTCGTCCAGCATGAGCACAGTCCGGATTGGGACATCACCGTCGAAATGCCGGGGTACACCTTCAAGTCCGATGCGGCGTTTCGCGACATCAATCCGGATGACTATCTTGGACTGGTCTTGCCTGGCGGCAGGGCACCAGAGTTTCTTCGCTATGACAACGATCTGATTCGCATTGTTCGAGACTTCTTTGCCAAGCAGAAGCCCGTAGCGACGATTTGCCACGGAATAGAAATCCTCGCTACAGCCGATGTGATTCGCGGTCGTGAGGTCACTACAATTCCCCGTTGCCGGTTCGACGTCGAAGTCGTGGGCGCAACGTATATCGAAAAGCCACTGGTAATCTCGGACAATCTGTATTGCTGCCGGTTCAAGCGCGAATGCGCCGCGTGGATGAAAGCGTTCACCGAAGAGCTACAGCGGCGCTCCGTGGCGCATGCGGCGCAGTAGCGCGCATCGACCAGAGGTCTAGAGTATGGGGAGCTCGTACCCTTTCCGGTATTCGCGCTTGTAGAGCGCGGCGGCATCGGCGTCGTCCACGCACTGCCAGGACACCGGATCGACTCGAAGTCGTCTTCCAACGCGTGTCGCAATGTTCCCTAGATGACAGAGACTTGTTGAGATCGCTCCCTCCTCGATTCCCCCGTTCAACCCCGCCGGGTTGTTCGACTTCACGCAATCGAGGAAATTGCGCATGTGGTCCCGGATATCAGCATACGGACCGAGGTGTTTCTTCTCTTCCCCTATGAGACTCACGTCGCATCCGCCACGGCCAAACTCCAACGTCCCTTTGTCCCCGTAGAACACCACGCCGTTGTCGTGCCCCTCCAGCTTATAGTCCGTCCACAAACGCATTTCATAGAGGAGGTAGCAGTTGTCGTATTCGAACGTGACCACCTGAGTGTCCGGGGTTTCGTGGTCGTCCTGATAGAAGAGTTGGCCGCCGGTGGCGCTTACAGCCTTTGGAATGCCTACGCCCAGCCCCCACCGGGCCTGGTCGATCTGATGAATGCCGTCGTTGCCCATGTCCCCGCAGCCGTAGTCCCAGAACCAGTGCCACTGATAGTGCCAGCGATTTCTTGTGAACGGGCGCACCGGCGCCGGCCCAAGCCACATGTCGTAATTGACACCAGCGGGAGGATCCGTCTCTGGCTCGCGTCCGATTGGTTCTCTCAGTTGGTGGTTGATGGCCTTCGCCATGCGGACCTTGCCGATGATGCCATCCCGCAGCAGGGTCACCGCCTGCCGCAGACTCTCGCCGCTACGGCCCTGGGTCCCCTGTTGCACGCATTTCCCTGATTTCGCCGCGGCCGTTTTCAGCGCCATCGCCTCATGAATGTTGTGTGCGCACGGTTTCTCCACGTATACATGCTTACCGGCAAGTAGTGCGGCCAGCGACACGGGAGCGTGCCAGTGATCGGGCGTGACGACGCTGACAGAATCGATGGTCGGGTCTTCGAGCAGTGCCCGAAAGTCCGCGTGAACCGTTGCCCCGGCAATGTCGGGAACCTTGGACTTCGCGTCTTGGATCTGAGCCGGGTCCACATCACTGATCGCCACAACCTCACAATCCGCAAACGAGGAAAACTGCTTCGCGTGGTGTCTTCCCTGCCCTCCTACCCCGATGATCCCATGGCGCACGCGCTCGCTTGGAGCCGCCTTGGCTACACTAGAGACTCCGGGAAAAACGGCGCCTGCGATCAGACCCGCTCCGGACGCTTTCAGGAAGGTACGGCGATTGGTTACGTTCATGACTGTGCTCTCTTCTCTGTGCTCAGTGCACTCTGCGCAAGAAGGTTTAAAGATGTGAATACCGATAAGGGGATTCTATAATCGTTTGCCTGGACAACTCCAGGATCCTGTGGGGCCAAACGCAACAGACCCTGCATGAGCTTACTTTCCGAAACGCGGCACCGGTTGCCGCGTTCGGTGATCGCGGCGCAGAGTATCCCGCAGCCTGCAAGTAGATTAGATGCTCGTGTTAGGAATCGTAAGTAAGCCAACATATTGGCTGACCCAAGGAAGAGACAATAGCGGCGGAAAAAAGAGACTGACACAAGCGCAGCGAAGCGGAGACGTGTCTGTCCCTGTTTTCCGATCGACAAGGGAGGAATTGTGCATGCAGCCCCAGACGTCCCCCGTTGCGAAATGGCTGGTCCTATCGGCTGCTTTTCTGGGGTGGTTGTTTGCGGGGGTGCAGTTGGGGCTCATGCCGTTTGCCGCGTTGACCATCTCCAAAGATCTGATGGGCGAGAGTTTCTCGAGCGTCGGGGCCGGAGCCTGGTTCGCAGGCTATTCCGCCATTACGATGCTGGGAGCGGCCATCGGCGGCATCGTATTTGGACATTTCGGCGACCGCTTCGGACGCTCCAGAGGCCTGGCGGTGAGTATGCTGTGCTATACCATGTTTGGTCTCGCAGGGTACTTTGTGAAATCTCAGGAACAACTGTTGCTCCTTCGATTTCTCGTTGGCCTGGGCGTGGGTGGCACTTGGCCCAACGGTGTGTCGCTCCTGTCTGAATTCTGGTCCGATGTATCAAGGCCCGCGTTGGCCGGCATCATGGGAGCGGCCGCCAACCTCGGCATCCTCCTCCTGTCATTTCTAGGCAAAGCGTACGTAGTAACTCCGGATACCTGGCGTCCGTTCATGCTCATAACGGGGAGTCCAGTCGTTTTGGCAGTGCTGGCCTACGCGCTCGTGCCGGAATCACCCAAATGGCTGCAGAGCCGCATGGCCTCCGGGGTAGCGACGCAGCGAGGTTCTCTTTTCGACCTGTTCCGTCCTCCCCTGCTTCGTGCAACCATCCTCGGAATTTGCCTGGGGGCAATTCCCCTTCTCGGCGCTTGGGCATCCAGCAAATGGATGTTACCGTGGGCCGATCACGTCGCGGGCGCGGCCAATCCCGGCTACAAGGCGCTGGTACTTTCCTGCTGGTCCATCGGCGCGACGATTGGAGGACTTGTCGGAGGCTATGCCGGACAATTGCTGGGGCGGCGCCTGTCGTATGTCCTCATCAGTCTATGTGCCTGCGGGATGAACATTCTCATCTACAGCTTACTTCAACCGCTGCAATCGGTGTTTCTGCCCGCAGTATTCGTTCAGGGATTCATCAGCACGATGTTCTTTGGCTGGCTCCCCTTATACCTGCCGGAGATCTTCCCTACGCGGGTCCGCGCGACGGGCACGGGCATTTCCTACAACTTCGGACGATTCCTCACAGCAGCGGGTGTCATGGCTGCTGGTTTGCTCATTCAGTTGTTCCAGGGAGATTACGCGCGCGTCGGCGCCGTAACCGGGCTGATCTATGCCCTTGGTGCCGTCGTCATCTGGTGGGCTCCGGAAACCAAGGGCAAAGACCTTCTGGCCTGACACGGCCCCAACTACTTGGTCTCATGCGACACTGATTGCACGTTCCACCCCTCCACACGAACCACGGCAGGCGCCCCGTCCAATTCCGTTTGCGCAAATTGCGCGCGCAACGTCCGCGTGGTTCCTGGCAGCAGGCTCACGATGTTGTCGCTCCAGTAGCACGGCGCGACCTCATCTCCCCCACTGCCTTTGAGAATCGCCAAACGCAACCCGAAGGCAATGGCGTTCGAGTCATTAGTGAGTGTCACATCAATGCACGAATCGCTGCCGTCAGTGCGCGTAGAAGACTTCACGTTCACTGCCGCCGGCTTCAGGCTTCGCAATCCCTTTAGATTGGCCCACGTCTCTTGCTCCACTTTGAAGCCTACCCACTGGTCGTTGTTCGTGGCGACACTATCGGGAGTGGAAGACAGCCAGTAGATGTTCTCATCTATCCGTTTGGAGGAAGAGTCCGACAACTCAAGCGAAAGGAAGAAAATGCTTGTAAGATTCCGTGGCCACTCCATGACAAAGGCGCGGGTCTTGCCATCGGACTCGATGGAAACATTGGCACTCTGTTCTTGTACGACGCGCATATCATCGGAATAGACTTTGGCGACGACATGCAGTCCATCGCGCGCCTTGCTGAGCGTGTTGACCACATAGACGGAGTGGTCGTCATACGAATACTGCACGTGCAGCGGCGCACATGCCTTCTTCGCGCCGTAGTACGCGCCAGACGCAATGAGATTCCAGTCGACATAGTGCCAAGTCATCACGGCGGGCCACGCCGCGTCGTACTTCCACGTCGTGATGCCCTTCGCGTCATACTTGTTGCGGCCGTATGCCTCGAACATCGCGCGGGCGCATTCGTAGTTCATCACCTGCCCGGTCCGGCAAAAATCCTCAATCGAGGCGGGTTCTCCGTAACGCTTGTTCATGGCCTCGATGGCCGCATCGAAAAAGTGACCGCCTTGCGTGACGGTGTGGAACGACATCGCGTCGGTCCACAACGGCCACTGCTGATCCTGCGGGATGAAGCGGCGCACGGATTCATAGGGCGCGATGATTCCACCGATGCCGCCCGATTGCGCAAAACCCCACGCCCCGTCTTCATGCCCGTCGTAATACTTGCGCGGTCCCGCATAGGTCCACAATTCGCGCGTGCCCGTGCGCGTACCGCCCGTGAGGTAACGCCCCTCAATGTCGAAAGCTCCGGAATGCGGCTGGTACGAGCGATCCGGCGCATACTTCGCGATGATTCCGCGATACGCTTCGTCGAGCGGATATCTTGGCAATGTTTCGTCGTGGCCGAGGAAATGCACAAGGCTTGGGTGATTACGGATGCGCAGCACCGTGTCGCGAATACAGTCAATCGCGAGCGCCTCGTCGGGGATGCTTCGACCGAAAAGCTGTTGCGTCACCATGACGCCGTACTTGTCGCATGTCGCATAAAACTCGTTGGTCTCCCGAATCGAGAACCCTTCGAGGCGCAGCATGTTGAGATTGGCTTCCTTTGCATAGCGCACCAGGGCGTCGTAGCGGCGGTTGTCGAAGCGAAGCAGCATGTCAGAAGTCATCCACGCGCCACCGCGTATCAGAATGTTGCGTCCGTTGATGCGAAAACCTCTCCAGCCGTTCTCGTCGATGTAGGATTCGGTTTTACGGATGGCAAACGGCAGACGGATGGAATCGGAAGGTTCTCCATTGACCGTCACGCTGAGTTCCAGCTCGTACATATCCTGCGGACCCAGCGGATTCGGCCACCACACGCGCGGTTTGGCAATGTTCAACTGTTCGAACTCAAGCGGTGAGCATACGGCCGTCAAGAAATCGCCCTCGACAATATCCTCATCGACGGGAATGGGCTTCGAGAACTCGATCGAGCCGATCCTTCCGTGAAGAACGATGTCTAGTTTATTGCGCTCTTTGTACAGCTCTTCGATGCGCCCCTTCAGATGCGCCCACACGGTCAGGTGGGCCATGTCCAGGCTCGGCGTCTCCAAGTCAGCGTGGACATACGGATTCGCGATTCGCACCGGGCCGGTAACGGACAGGTATACGTCTTCCCAGATGCCCATGTTCAGATCGGGCGGTTGCGGATTGTGGTCGTCCCAACCGGTCGTCGCTTGAATTTGCTTCGTGCGGTAATTCTTGTCGGGTACGAGTCCCGGAGGGATGATCTCGACGGCCAGGCAATTCTTCTTTCCAGGAAGAACATTGTCAGCCACATCGAACTCGAAGCGCCGGAACATCCCTTTCACATCGTCACTGCTCGCAATCAACTTGCCGTTCAGCCACACATTCGCTTGGTAGTTGATGCCATCAAGATGCAACCCAACTTGCTTGCCCGCGAGGTCCGCTGGCGCGTCAAACTCCTTGCGATACCACCACGACACCGCAAACGGGCTGTCCTCGCGCATGCGCAGCCACAGCCGATCTTGATATCCGGGAATGGACTTCAGGTTAAGTCCGTAATACGGATCGGGATAGACCTTATTGTCCACCAGCGCGGCCAACACCGTCCGCGGGACCGGCGTCGGATACCACCCCGCCACATTGAAACCGGTCGCCGCAATCGCGCTTCCCGTCCCGGATATCTTGGCGGAGGATTGCAGCCGCCAATCGTCGTTCAGGGAAATGACATCGGCCTGGGCCGCTCCCAACACCATTGCCAGCAGTGCGATAGACAACGCGATTCTCTTCATGCGTAGACCCCTTTGCCCAATGGTAGCCGTTCGAGATAACGGTTCTTCCTTGCATACCACTCCCGGCGATTGTAATCACGGGAGGACAAATCGCGCAACGGGTGAAAGCTACACACGAAATCCGGTCGTGTCACCCCTGGAATTGTGACTTTCGCCCTTGATGCGACTATTACTGCCCCGTATCGAGCGCGTTTACCTTGGAGCAGGCGTCCTTAATAAAATCGGCGTAGGGTTCGAGGCCTTCGGTGAATTTGGTTTCGAGCCAGGCGTCGGCCATGGCGTTGGCCATCCAGGGGGCGACAATCATCGCGCCCATGGTAATGACGTTGGAATCGTTGACGGCGCGGGCCATCTTCGCGGCAAAAACGGATTCCACGCTGACAGCGTTGACGCCCTTAAACTTGTTGGCGACGATGCACATGCCGGCGCCGGTGCCGCAGAAGAGAATGCCGCGTTGCGCTTCGCCTTTCTGGATGAGTTTGGCGGCGGCGGGGGCCCCGTCGTAGTAGGCAATTTCCTTATCCTTGACCGCGCCCACGTCGAGCACCTTATGTCCCTTCTTTTCGAGATGTGCCTTGACGGATTCTTTGAGTTCCAGGGCAAAGGGATCGGCCGCGAGTACGATGTTCATGGTGTGCTCCTCGTTGGTTTGCGCGTGGGAAGCGGTGGCAATGATGGCGGCGGCCCCAAGTCCTGCCTTCAAGAAGGTACGGCGTTGCATAATAACAGGCCCCCCAATCCAGGTTTGCGGAATTGCGTCCGCAAAGAAGTGTAGAGATGCGCAAACGCGGGCGCAAGCGCAAGACACCCTGCGACACGATGAACTCGTAGCGTCCGGTTTCCGCCGACACACGCGTCGGCAGGCAGGACGGTCCCATCTCTCCATCAAGCTCCATTTGGGCTGGCGACAGTGCAACGATTCGTCCCTCAACTATAGGGGATGTTCTCGTACGGCACGAATCCCCACACCCGCAAGGAGACTGAACACGTTGAGTACCTCATCCCTTTCATCAATTAATGTGGGGCAGCCGCCCTCGGCTGCCGCTCGGACCCCTTGAATCGTCAAACGTTGTGGGTACACCCTTGCGCAACGGTCGCGTCGCGCGCTCCCTGCGCCGCTGCGGCTCTGCGCGAGATGCTTTCATCCCCGGTGGAGCCCCTTGCCCCGTCAAAATCAATAGGGGGCGCCCCTTCCGGTTAAGTCACTCCAGGCTGGCCGTGCCCCTTGAATCGTCGACCGATCAAGGTACACGCCCCTCCGAGAACGTCGCAGACTCAGAGAATCGCAGCCGGGGGCGACTGCCGCTCGGACCCTTCAGCTTGTCATTTTTTGGCAGTTTTACTAGACTTTGGGGTAGGTTTTGACTTGACACCATAGATTGGGCATTTCCCTGGACTTGCCTGCGGAAGGATACCGGTTTCGTGCGTAGATTGCGTGTGGCGATTGTTGGCGTGGCGGCGGCTGTTCTGATGGTCTCGGCTCGGGCCGAAGACCCCAATCCACCTTCGATTCATGGCGACGGCGGCGCATGGCCAATCGTGCGACAGTGGACGGTGCCGGAGACGCATCATTTTGCAAAGTGGATTAATCACATCTACGTGAAGAAGTGCCAGGGGACCGTGGAGCAGCGGCGCGCGAAGATCGAGCGGGTGCTGACGGACCCTGAGATGAACCTGTTGCTGGACCCGGAATTCGCGGGCGAGCAGGCCAATCCGCAGTTGGATGTGTCAATCATGCGGTCGATTAACGGCGTGATCGATTGCGGAAAGCTGACCGTCACCCTGTCGTCGTACTACGCGTACCGGCGCGGGTTGCCGTGGATGATCAGTTACGTGCGGTCGACAGGCGGCGACTTGCGTACGTCAAGCCACAACATCCCGGTGGGAACCTATTCGAGCCAGGACGCGGAATCGCCGCAGGACTTCTTCTCGAACGCGGTAACGGGGTATTGCACAGGCAATCTGCGGGTTGAGCCTTTCAACAAGAACTCGGAGCTGTCGGACACGGTTCCCGTGGCGATCACGCCGCAGTACTTATTGCCAGGGTGCATGCATTACCTGGACGGGCACGTGCTGATTCTTGCGGACGTGGATCGCTTCGGCGAACTGCATTTCCTGGATTCCACGACGGCGGCTTCGCGTGACATCTACTCGTTCAACGGTCTGAACGCGGTGATGGGGATTCCGGCCAAGCAGTCGGACCGCGCCGGCAGCGAGTATGCCGGTTGTTTTCAAGGGCTGCGTGTGTGGCGGTATCCGATTGCCGAGACCGATGAGAACGGCAAGGTCGTCAGCATTCGCCGGAGAACCGACGCGGAGATGGCGGAGTTCGGGTACTCGACGGAACAGTATGATCGCATAGAGGAAATCAGCCGCACGCAGCATATCGTGGAAAATGGCATGGAATTAACCAGTTTTCACGAGTTCATCCAGGCGCGCATGCGCAAGCCGGGTGAACGCGTGGCGCCCGCGGTGTTTTTGCGTGACTACGCGGACCAATTGCTGAACCTCTTCGCAATGCGCGAGGAGATTGTTCAGGAAGGTTGGAAAGACGTCCAGGATAACGGCCCGATAACGTTCCCGGAAAATGATCGCTCCGAGAACATTTTCACGGCGGGCGGGCGTTGGGGACAGTTCAGCACGGCGTCGTCGGACATCGATATTCGCGCGCGCTACTACCACCTCGCGGATTGGATGGACAATGTCGTGCGCTGGTACGACCGGCAACCGGATCTGGTCGATTTGTCGGGGTTGGAATGGTACTACACGGAAGGGCGCGAGGACTTGGCGCAATCGCTCGTTTCGGAGAAGAGCCGGGTGTTTGCGGAGAAGTTCTTCCAATACACCAATAGCGCAGGCGAAAAGGTTTCAGTCAGCCTGCTGGAACTGGAACGCCGCCTGTACGACTTGTCGTTTGATCCGAATCACTGTCCGGAACTGCGCTGGGGAGCGCCCATCGGCAGTCCTGAGATGGCGACGGCCAAAGAAGTCGTGACACCGTTGCCCGAAGGAAAGGAACTGCCAATGATGGAAGCCTACAGGCGAGAGGCGTTCTATCGGGCCGTGGGCCAGAAAGAAACTACGGAAAGCTATCTGCAGGAGATGTTCACGGATGGTTTTCCCGTCCGCGACAAGTTCGACCTGCAATTGGCAAAGTGGATCCCGGACTCGTTTCGCGTTCCTCCTCTGATGCTCTCTAAGAGGCCCGAAACCATGACGAAGCCGGTGGTTGTCACGCCAGAGAAGAAGGCAAAGTCCCCCAAGTCTGTGGCGTCGAGACAATCAGCACCTAGAGGAAGCAGACCTAACTAGGCGAACCTGCGCGTGTTCCGCCTCCGATCAACACTCATTGAGTAGTATCAACGGGGTTGAAATCGACACCCCCTCCTATTACCATTTTTGTTCGGGGTAATGCAGGAACAGCCCCCCTCAACCACACCTCATTTTCAGGGAGTATCCACCATGGTCATGCGAGCGGCATCTCGCGTCTTTGTCGCAACGGTAATTACAATTCTGATTGGAGCATGGCATTGCATGGCCGAAACGGTCATGGTGCCGATGCGAGACGGGACAAAGCTAGCGACCGACTACTTCCTCCCCTCGGGAGATGGGCCCTTTCCCGTCGTCGTAGCGCGCAGTCCCTATCCTCGCAAGGCTGGGCAGGCTTTCGGAATTCTTTTCGGGACGAAGGGCATGGCCTTCGTCATTCAAGACACGCGCGGACGGGGCGACAGCGAGGGCAAGGATGCCGTGTTCGGTGATGATGGCTGGGGCGAGCGTCAGGACGGCGTCGACACAATCCAGTGGGTGAAGCAGCAGAAATGGTGTAACGGCAAAGTGGGGACATTTGGGATGTCAGCCCTGGCGATAACGTCGCTCTTGTGCGCATCTGCGGGAGAGCCACTGACTTGCCAGGTTGCGTGGGTGGGCGCATCGCAGTTCTATGGGGAGATTGGCTACAACGGCGGTGTCTTCCTGAAGTCCCTGGCAGAGATGTGGACCCAAGGCCAAGGCTCCGGCTACATCATCGACACATGGAAAAGCCATCCCACTTACGACGCGTTTTGGCAGGGCTATAACATGGATGCTCGCGCGTCGAAGACAAGCGCACCCGCGCTGCACGTCGGAGGGTGGTGGGACATTTTCGCGACAGGTACGCTCAACGCGTTTGTCAACCGGCAGCACAAGGGCGGAAAGGGGTCAAAAGGCCAGCAATACGTCATCATTGGCCCATGGGGACACGGCATTCCGGAAGGCGGCAAGTACGGCGAGTTGCCTCTCAAAGACAACTACAAATTCGATTTGAACGGTGAGACTTTGAAGTTTCTGGACTACTATTTGACGGATGACGCCAGCAAGCCATACGACGCGCCTGCGGTCCGCTACTACACCATCGGGGATGCCGAAGATCCTTCCGCACCCGGCAATGAGTGGCGAACGGCAGATGACTGGCCCCCCTTCCCCACCACGGATACTTTGCTGTACTTAAGAAGTGACAAATCACTTCAGTTCGAGGTGCCAGGAACGGACGACCCTGCGATGAGCTACACGTTCGATCCCACCAATCCTTGTCCGACGAAAGGCGGTGCGAACCTAACGATACCCGCAGGTTCCTTTGATCAGCGGGAACTCGAATCCCGGCCCGACGTGCTCTCGTTCGCCTCGACCCCGCTGGAGACGCCTATCGAGATCACGGGCGACGTGCGGGTGCGTTTATACGTGTCGACAGACGCCCCAGACACCGATTTTACGGCAAAATTGCTTGATATCTATCCCGATGGACGTGCGTTCAACATGCTTGATGGCATTCGGCGCCTGAAGTTCCGGAAAGGCTACGAGAAGGCAGAACCCTTGCCTGCGGGTGAGGTGGGAGAGTTGCTGCTCGATCTGGGTCCAATCAGTCTCGTTGTGAATAAGGGACATCGAATTGGCATCCAGGTCTCCAGCAGCAATTATCCGCGCTATGAACTGAACCCTAACACTGGGGCCGACTTCCCGACGGAAGGCGGGGAGATGCGTAAAGCCATCAACTCGCTACACTTAGGGAAGGAGTACCCGAGCGCTTTAATTCTTCCGGCAAGAAAGACTCCTTGACTCAGGCTTTAATTGTCATACCACTTTCACCCCTCTTGACAAAAGGCATCCTATACGATATCATGTGATTACAATTGAACTGAGAGAGTACGGGGGCGCAAGGGGTTCTGGGAGCTTGCTGGGCAGACTTCCCGAGCTTGTTTGGTCATCTCCGCCGCAACCCATTTTTAACATTGGCCTTGCCAGGCTGAAATTCCAAGGCAAAACGGCATAGCAGGGCAGATTGCGGCGAATCCAGGAGACGCATGAATTCTACCAAGCGCAATTCCCCGCACTAATTTGAATGTTATTACATGAGATGCTAGATGCGAGGCCGCCGGAAAGTTGGTATGGCAATGTTCCTGGCGGATGGACATCGCAGAGGGGAGCCCTGGGAGATGCCTGAGATTCCTCCCGATATTCCGCTTTATGCGTTCATAAAGCGCGAACTGAAAAGCCAAATCGAAAGCGGTGAATTGCCCGAGGGCGCGCGTGTACCGTCGGAGTTCGAGTTGGCTCGCAGCTACAACGTCAGCCGGAACCCTACCCGCCAGGCGCTTCGCGACCTTGAGCGCGAGGGCTACATCATCCGCACGCCGGGACGGGGCTCGTTTGTGGCGCCGGTTCAGAGCAGGCAACGCCTGCTTCCAATCAGCGGGTGGCGCACGGTCGCCTTGGCATGCCCGGAATTGGAATGCCGCTATACGCGCTCGGTGGTGCAAGGATTTATTCAAGCCGCCGCCGAAGAGGGCGTTCAGACGATGGTCTACTTCGTGCGGTTCAGCAATGAGAGCGAATTCGACTTCCTCACGGACATGCGCAACAGCGGAATCGAGGGCATTGCGTTCTGGCTCCAACATGCCACGGAGCGGACGCTTGAGTTGTTGAGAAAGTTCCGCCGTTCCGGCTTCCCCTTTGTACTGATTGATCGTTACGTGCACGGGGTTGAGGCGGACTACGTGGTGACGGACAACGAGGATGTGGGCTACCAGCTTACGGAAGCTCTGATCCGGCGAGGCCACACGGAAATCGCCTTTGTTGCCAACGAACTGGTGAGTACCTCTTCGGAAGATCGGCTCGCGGGCTATCGCAGAGCGCTTGAAGAGGCAGGATTGACCTTCACCCGGGACCTGGTTGGATTGGTTGACCCGAAGGAAGAGCCCGTCACGGCGGTAATCAGCCGGATCATGGCTTATAGGCACAGGCCTACGGCTTTCTGTTGCCTGAACGACTTTGTAGCTTCGACGTTGCTGGATGAATTGACAAGTCTCGGTTACAGCGTGCCGGAAGACGTGGAGTTGGCGCTGGTGGATGACAGCAGGATGGCGGACGCTTTGGGGATTCCCATGATAGCGGCCGTGCAAGCGGGCTCAGAGATGGGTCACGAAAGCGCTCGCCTGCTGCTACGCCGGATCGCTGAACCGGATTGTTCGATACAGAAACGCTTTCTCAAGGCCGTCCTTCAAAACGGCCATGAGGAGCCGGACATGGAACGTCTTGCAGTAAAAGGAGGAGGGTTCAGCGAAGACTAAGATTCGAATTGGGAGAAGGGAGAGCGAAGAGTTTTTTTGACGCCAGTGGCGTCGGCAATCAAGCAGAAGAATCGTCATGCATACGCAGACGGAATTATGTGGTAAAGCGGACGGAAAAACAATCGGGAATTCCGTCCAGAATAATGGGAGACCTATCATGCACAAGAGAAGGGGTTTCACCCTCATCGAATTGTTGGTAGTCATTGCCATCATCGGGATCTTGGCGGCAATACTGTTGCCTGCATTGGCGCGCGCACGGGAAGCCGCCCGCCGGTCGTCGTGCCAGAATAACCTGAAGCAATTTGGGATTATCATGAAGATGTATGCGAATGAAGCGAAGGGAGAAGCATTTCCTCCAGGCGGCCTCTTCCGTCTAAACGGAACTCCGACGTTGCTTAACCTTCGCGGATTTGCGCTTTATCCTGAATATTGGACAGATGCCAATTTGGCGATTTGTCCTTCGGACTCGCATGATTCGAACTTCTTGGGAACGTCTGTAGAGAATGCCAACGAAATATTGAACACGTTCAATTCCACTGGCGCTCCTGAGATTTGTTACGATGCCTTCCTGTCGGTTCCATTCTCCTATGCATACATTCCCTATGCAACGACAACGAGTTCCCAACTTTATGACGTCATCGGTGGTCAGCAACTTTGGTTTTTCCTTGGCGAAGCGACAACACTTTTCTCAAGCACAGGCGGCAACATGCAGAGCATGGGGTGTTTGCGATTTGCGGTTGCGGCGTACAGTGGTATCGGTGAAGACGATATGCCGTCGGATGTTCAATGGTCCAAGGTTAACGGCCCGGATGTAGACGACGATGGCGCTCCCCTTCCGGACGGATATCGCCGCTTGAGGGAAGGTATTGAGCGCTTCTTCATCAGCGACATCAACAATCCTGCTGCGTCCGCCCAAGCACAGAGCACGATTCCTATCATGCTCGATTCCTGGGCAGACCAGGGTCCGTTCGTGTCAATCAATGGCGACAATGCGGTTGCGCGTTACAACCACGTTCCGGGCGGCAGCAATGTGCTTTACATGGACGGTCATGTTGAATTTCTGAAGTATAAGAGCAAGTTCCCCTTGATGAACAGCGCCGCTGGCACACTTGGGGAAAATCTCTCGACGAACATGGCAACAGTAGCTGGCGTTGGTTGATGACTCGCCTTAATGCGAGTGCAAATCGCTCACGACAAAGTAACAGAAACCACAGAGTCGGTTGAGGCGATGCAGAAACCAGTTAAATAGCCCCCCAAACACCTTGGGAATTGTTTCCCTGGGTGTACCGTGCAAGACCGGGGTTCGGCAGACAGAAAAACTGCCGGACTCCGGTCGAGATTTTTTGGCGAGACTTGTACGCCCCCGGCCTACGAGCAACGATCCCACAACTCTCCCCCTCTCTATCTCTTCCTTTCAGCCTCCAGCTTTCAGTTGTCCCGATCCGAATTTGGAACGCGTGGACCCGTTTCCCGATAATGGGCGGGCGTGTTTCTGTGCGTGGACAAGTACTGAAGATGGCCTGAATCGTGACACATGGCGCGTCATGCGCGAAAGGAGTGCGAAGATGGTAGGCATCGGACTTGTCGGCTCGGGTGGTTGGGGGGCAATGCATGCGCGGACCTATGCATCCATTGAACATGCGAAATTGGTGGGGGTTGCGGATCTGGATATAACCCGGGCACAAACGCTGGCAGAGCCCTACGGAGCAGTGGCGTACGGCGATTACCGACAATTGCTGGAAGACACACGCGTGCAGGCCATTGCGATCGTCACCCCTGATTTTGCGCACGAGGAAATTGCGCTGGCGGCCATCGCGGCCGGTAAGCACATACTCGCCGAAAAGCCTCTCGCCATGAGCGTGGAGGCATGCGAGCGAATTGTCTCAGCGGCAGAGCGCGCAGGGGTCAAGCTTATGGTGGACTTTCACGCACGGTGGAGTCCCCCCTTGTGCAAGGCGCAGGAGAGTATTCGCAAGGGCGATATCGGAACGCCGCAACATGTGTATTACCGATTAAACGACCGCATTTTTGTTCCCACGAAGATGTTGAGTTGGGCGCACATGTCTACGGTGCTCTGGTTTGTCGGAAGTCACGCCATCGATACGGTACGGTGGCTGCTGAACGACGAAGTGAAACGGGTATTTGGAGTGGCCGGAAAGGGCGTGCTCGCGGAACGCGGAATTAATACGCCGGACTTTTATTTGAGTACACTGGAGTTTCGCGGTGGAGCCAAGGCCGTCATCGAAAACTCATGGATACTACCTGACACCATTCCCAATCTCGTTGACGTGAAATGTGAATTGGTCGGCGACAGAGGCGCGATTTATATGGACGCGACGCATAACAGAGCGCTGGAAAAGTACACAGAGTCGTCGGGGGAGTATCCGGATATGTTTGTAATGCCCGTCATTCACGGCAGACAACAAGGGTTCGCCGCGGAGAGCATCCGGCATTTTGTGGACTGCGTGTACCGCGATCGCGTTCCGATGGTTACCGGCAAGGATGGGCTTGAAGTCACCCGTGTGATTTGCGCGATCGAAGACTCCATCCGCTCCGGGCAACCGGTCGATCTCTCTTAGTAGCGCGGGGTAAAACCATGAAGAAGAGGAAACAAAGCGACAGGACAGGTACGTCTCCCGGAATTCGAGACGTTGGCCAATCGATAGACAAAACACATGGGAGTGAAGTCGCCGAATACGTTACGCGAGGAGTGAAGTCTGATGAAGAACTGATAGCGGCCAATGAACTCATGGCCGCTACACAGACGCCACCCAATACCGAGTGCATGCGCTGGCTGAAGGAAACTGGGCCAAACTGGCCTGGATATCGCAGAGAACACACGCGGGTGCACTACATTAATTCAGAGATGGCGGGAGCCCTTCGGATACAACCGTTCAAGCTACGTATCGGCCGGGCACGGCTCACTGCAGGCGGCATCGGATGGGTGTCAACGGAAGAGACACACCGCAATCGAGGCGTGTGCGGAGCGCTCATGCGCGACGCACTGGACTACATGACGAAATCTGGTTTTGATGTGTCACTTCTCTTCGGCATACCAAACCTTTACCAGAAATTCGGGTATGTGAGTATCCTTCCTGAATACGCAATCACTTTCGACATCAGCGGACGAACGCAATCGGAACCTTGTGTCGCTCGCGTGACATGGGAAGATGCGAAAACCTTGCGGTCGCTGCATGAACGTCACGAATCTTGCGTGTCTTGTTCCGTAGTCCGAGACGCGAAGTACTTTCGGACGCTGTTTGAGTGTACATCACGCACGATCCGCTACTATCCGGACTGGGCGGCAACCGTCAAGGTCTTTGATGCACGGGGCCGAATCGTTGGGTACCTCATGTCCCAATTGGATTCGGAAGTCCTGCATATAAAGGAGATGGGTGTGGATGGTCCTACCCATTTCGACACGATACTCGATGCGGCATCCGCGATGGCGCGCCGGAAGGGTCGCACGCGTGTTCGTTTTCATTTGCCGCCGTCGCATCCGTTCGCGAGATACCTGCGCGACTACACCTGCGTTCACGAGATGCGCACGTTTCGCAACGCGGAGGGGATGATGCGAGTCCTCGACACCGAAAAGACCTTTCAGCAGATGATCCCAGAATGGGAAACTGCACTTCGCGATTCTGGTATGTGGCAGAGTGGCACCGACCTCGTACTTGCCGTGGACGAGGAGCGATACATGTTCTCACTCAGGCGAGGAAGCTTACATGTGGAACGCACGGACGGGAGAGCACATATTCGAGTGACGGGGCAACAATTCTGTCGCATGCTGGCGGGCTTTACCTCAGCATCGGATGTGGAAGTGCCACGCGGGTCCGAAAACGTTGAACGAAGGCGATTGATTGAATGCCTGTTTCCGGAACGAACGCCGTTTATCTGGCCTATCGACCATTTCTGATCCAAGTCAGCAAATCGCGCCTCTGCAAGTGGCGCCAGCATAAATGTAACGCGCCAGCGTCCGACTCTCACGGACGCTGGCGCGTGCTATGTACTTGTAGCTTTGAGTTTACTCTGGCTGCGTGAAGACAAGGCCGGCGCCGTTCTCCGTGGCAAGGCGAAGACAGAAGCACCAACCACCGCCGCCCTGGCTGATTTTCACCAGAATTTCATTTCGGCCTTTATTGAGGTGAATGTTGGCTTTGTCTTGATCCAGCGCTGCACCTCGGTCGACTCGGTTCTCGCAAACTACCGTCCCATTGATCCAGACCTTATTGCCATCATCCGAACCGAGACGTACCTGAGCGTCAATGGCCTCGGGAACCTCAACGACGGCATACGCATAGCCAAAGCATCGATCTCGTTGGCCCAAATTTCCTGCGAGATCGACCAAGCCGACGGGGTCGGCCGTCACGACCTTCTTCCACTGCACGGTGTTGTTGCCAGCCGAGAGAGAAGCAGCAAGATCAATCTTTGGCTCTCCAACAAAAGCCGTATCCCAATCTTGATCCGTCTTCCAGTCAAACGGGCCAACAATTTGCCAGACCTTCACAACGCCCAGCATGTTGGAGAGATCAGCGGGTACACCGGCAGCCTGAAGTCTTTTCGCAAGTTCGACCAGGGTTTCGGGTGCGACTTGCACCGCTCGCAGAAGTTCCATGGCTTCATTGGATTTCGCCGCGTCACCGGCCTTGGCTAGCGCGCCGGCAATTCCAGCGAGGGCAATTGCACCCACATCTTTGAGTTCAGGCTTGTCAATGGAGGCTTTCGCGACGTCAAATGCCTCCGGCAATGGGGCTTCAGAAATACCCTTAAGCGCCGTGCGGCGCACATCGTCGTCAGGCGCCATTTCGTACAACGACAGGTAGGCCTTCCCCGCTTCTGCAGGATTGCCGACCTTATCCATCGAGTTGGCGATTGAGACGGCTGTCTTGAGAGCAAGAGCGCGCTCGTCTTCTGAACCTGATTTCGCTATCTCCATAAGGGCAGGAAACGCTTCACCGGACCCGATATTTGCGATGGCGCGAATTGCGCTGATACGCATATGAGGCTCGTTACTCTTGAGGAATCCTGTGATAAGGTCAAGCGCCTCTTTCTCTTTGCGCTGTCCCCAGATGGCTACCAAGCCTTCTTGCGCAGACGGACTCAATGAAGGAAAGGCCGTTTTCACGGCGCGTACCGCTTCCCTGCCTTGAACACTGCCCAGCGCCATGGCGGCCGCATCGACCAAGGTGGCGTCGGCACCGTTCAGCGCGCCCACAATCACGGGAACCGAGGTACTATCTCCGTAAATGCCAAGTCCCATCAGGGCAGCAGACTTGAGCGGAGACGTTGGCGCAGCTGCAAGCATCTCACCATAGATGCGCATAGCCAGATCCCAATTGCCGCCCGACTGTACCAGCGATGCTGCGTACCGATAGACAGCATCGAACGCTTCAGCCTGGGTGTCGGGCGTCGCATTTTGAACGACGGACTTCAAGGAGGGATATAGGTCTGGGTGTCCCATCCAAGCAAGTGATTGGGCGGCAGCAACGCGAACGCGAGGATTGCTGTGGGTTGTCAGACCCAGCAAGCGCAGAGCAGATTCATTCTGGCGCAAACGCCCAACAGATCGAATGAGGGCCACGACAAATTCAGGATCTACTGTTGGGTCCGCCGTCGCCGTCAGAAGCTGGCGGCAGGCGCCGTGCGTTCCAATCTGTTCAAGGGTTTCACGGGCCTTCTCGCGCAAAGAGGGGTCGGACAGGAGCGCAACAATTGGGCTAAAGTCGTCGGTATCTTGAAAGACAATCGGAAGCAGCTTGAGTGCCTCCAATTTCATTTCCGCGGCCTGATCTACCGCCAATAGCGCGGAAACCTGTTTGACGAAGCGTGCGCGGTCGGATTCCGTGGCCGAGACGGTCTCCTGATCTTTTGCTACGAGACCGTTGGCGATGTCGGCTAGCACGTTGAACGCCGTTCGTTTCACGGCGAAGTCGCCGGAAGCGAGCAGCGGCAGGAGGCCCTCAACCGCGGCTTCGCCGTAACGCGGCAGCAATTGCCGGGCACGAATGCGGGCTTGTCCATCGGGCCCACCCAGGTCTGCGACCAGTTGGGCGACTTCTGAGGCGGACACGGCCACACACAGAAACGCAGTCAGTACGAGTACAGCCAAGTGGACTAGACTGCTCGCCGCCGACGTATGGATTCGATGATATGTTCTGTACACGGGAAAATTCCTTTCCATAGAAAGCCACAAGGGCAAGAGTCTCTTTACAGGTGCCAGGGCGCGCGGTATGGGCGCGAAAGGTACCGATTGGCGGCATCGTCGTTTACGAAACGCTCGGCTGTACCGTCCCACGTTAGCTTTCGGCGTGCTTTGAGAGCGATACCCGCAATCAAGACGGCGCTGGTGGATCGGAATCCCTGTTCAATGTCGGCGATGGGACGTTTGCGGGTACGAACGCACTCAAAGAAGTTGTTGTGATGATCGGTATTGGCCCAACTCCGCTCGGGCTCGCCGATGACTTCCTTGATTCCCAGTTCCGCGGGTTCAACGGAGTAAGAGATGCGGTTGACGTACAGGACGCCGTTGGTTCCGTTAAACCGGACACCGTATCCTTTGCCGGCATGTGTGTTGGCGGGGCGCTGTTCCCAAGTCACATTGCAGCCTTCGTATTCGAGAAGCGCTTCAAGGCACTGGTAGTTGTCGGCACCGGTGCCTTCTACGTATGTCCCCCCCATTGCCTGCACACTGAGCGGACGGTCTTTGCCGATACCCCATTGCACGACGTCCATGAGGTGGATACCCCAATTGGTGAGTTCGCCGCCGCGCGCATAGTCATGCCAGCCCATCCAGCCCATGAATCGCTCTCTGCTGAACGGAACCTCTGGCGCAGGACCCAGCCAGCGATCCCAATCGAGTCCTGGTGGCGGAGTGCGCGGCACATCTCCCGTCGCCAGACCATTTATTCCGACCCATGCGCCGGCGGACGAGATTTGGCCCAGTCTGCCGCTTCGCAGGATTTCAATGGCCTCTTGAAAGATGGGCATCGACCGCTGCTGTGTACCGACCTGAACGACACGGCCGTAGCGCCGCGCGGCGTTCACCATGGCACGGCCTTCAACGATTGTCATGCAAACAGGTTTCTCAACGTAGACGTCCTTACCCGCTTCGCAGCCGTGAATCGTGATCAGTGGATGCCAATTGTCCGTGGTGACATTGAAGATAGCGTCGACGTCGGGACGATCCAGTACTCTTCGGTAGTCTTGGACGCCTTCAGGGGCAACGCCCGTTGCTGCCTTCACCGTCTCAATGGCTTTCTCATATCGGGGAATGAATGCATCGCAGAGGGTGACGATTTCGCAATTCGGATTTGAGGCGAGGGCTTCGATGTGCCTGCTGCCCATGCCGCCACAACCGATCACGCCAAGGCGGATCCTGTTGTTGGGCCCTACGGTTGCCGCAGCCTGGCGCGCTCCCAGGGTTCCGGCGACGGCCAGCGCACCCGTTCTCCGAAGAAAGTCTCTTCGTGTCAATCGAGATCTATTGAGCATGATTCCCTCCAAGTGGCTACCCCGTAACGTAGAGCAATAGACATGGGCAAGCAACCCGGACTATATGCTCCGAAGATTTGACGGGAGGCATTGTACACGTTTGTGGCTGAAAAGGCTCACGGGAAACCATGCGTTGCCAGAAGATAGTGAGTTCGTGCTGGGCCGTACTTGAGGGAATACCCGTCGCCGCGTTGTACTGATGATTGACGTGCGCGGGCAATCAGTGCCGACCCATCAAGTAAGCGGCTAAGTCACCGGGAATATGGAACTTCCTCTTCGGAAGCGTGTTTGATTAGGCAGCTAGACTCGGAAGCGTTTTGGGAATAGTGTCTGCGCCGGCAGCGGTGAGCGGCTGCTCAAAGGGGGGAAGTAATGCGGATACTCGCAGTGCTTGCGATAGGCATTCTGGCCTCTCGCACCGCGCTTGGGGTGGACAATCCTATCGTATCGCCCTTCGAGACCGATTCGGCTGTTGTTCAGGCAACTGCTGTGGATAGCCTGGTTCAGACAGCGCTGCAACAACACGGTATAGAACCGGCAAACGTGTGCTCCGATGAAGTCTTTGTTCGCCGCGTGTATTTGGATGTTATTGGCACGCTGCCGAGTCAACCAGAAATTCTGATCTTTCTGACCAGCCCAGCACCGGATCGCCGGGCTAAGCTCATCGAAGCCCTGTTGGAACGGGAAGAGTTCGCGGATTACTGGGCGCTAAAATGGTGCGACCTTCTGCGCGTCAAAGCGGAGTTTCCCATCAACCTTTGGCCGAATGCCGTTCAGGCCTATCACCGCTGGATTCGCGACTCCATTCGAGCCAACAAGCCTTACGACGAATTCGCACGCGAACTGTTAACGTCAAGTGGCAGCAACTTCCGGGTACCACCAGTCAATTTCTATCGCGCCGTGCAGGGCAGGACTCCACAGGGTTTGGCCGCGGCTACGGCTCTGACCTTCATGGGGACGCGACTCGAGCATTGGTCCGAGAAGGATCGGGCGGATCTTTCGGTCTTCTTTTCCCGCGTGGCATACAAGAAGACGGATGAGTGGAAAGAGGAGATCGTCGTGCTCGATCCTACGGCGACCGAACCTCTGAATGCCGTGTTTCCCGGCGGTACAACGGTGACGATTCCTGCAACTGAAGACCCGCGAGTGGTATTTGCGGATTGGTTGATCACCCCCGAGAATCCGTGGTTCACGAAAGCTGCCGTCAATCGAGTATGGTCGTGGCTGATGGGACGTGGAATCATCCACGAACCCGATGACATCCGGCCAGACAATCCGCCCGTCAATCTCGAGTTGCTTTCGTATCTTGAGAAGGAATTCGTGGAGTCGAAGTATGACCTCAAACAACTCTTCCGCGTAATCCTAAATTCGCGGACCTATCAACAATCCCCGATATCGCGAAGTACCTCGCCCGAAGCCGAAGCACTTTTCGCACACTACATGGTGAGGCGCATTGACGCGGAAGTCGTGGCGGACGCTCTGAATTGGATATGCGGTTCGGGCGAGGAATACCAGAGTTTGATCCCCGAGCCATACACAAACATCCCGGAAGAGCTGCGGACTATTGCGTTAGCCGACGCGAGCATTACGAGTCCTATGCTTGAGGTGTTCGGGCGTTCTCCACGGGATACTGGTCTGGAATCGGAACGGGACAATCAACCCAGCGACCGGTTGTGTCTGCATATGCTGAATTCGACTCACATACAGCGAAAGATCATGACGAGTTCGCGCATACGGCAATTGGTGGCAACGTCGAAGGGCGATAGCCGGGAAGCCATCAGGACGGTGTACTTGACAGTACTTTCGCGCTACCCCACAGACGCCGAAATTGCGACAGTCATTGATTACGCCTGGGACCAGGGCGGCAAAGCGGACCAGACTGCCCTCGACCTCGTGTGGGCGCTCGTGAACAGCAAAGAGTTTCTTTACAGGCATTGAGGCGAAGGCCAGTGATAATAGACGGATATTCGGCGGCGACAGTCCGCAGCCAAGAAGGGTAATGCTATGAGGGCGCAACACGAGAGCACGGAGATATCCCGCCGGGAAGCACTTCGCCGAGGCTTGATCGCCGCAACGGCCTTCGCATTTGCTCCAGGTTTTGGCCGGCCTGCATTTGGTGCAAGCACTACGCCTTCCAAGGCGAAGGCCGTGATTCAAATCTGGATGTGGGGCGGACCTTGCCACTTGGACACATTCGACCCGAAACCAGGCGCGGGATACGACTTCTGTGGTCCCTTGAACAAGCCGATTTCAACGAAGGCGAGCGGCATCCAAATCTGCGAGCTGCTGCCATTGCTGGCACAACAGGCCGACAAATACTCGATCATTCGAAGCATGACCCATGGTAGTTTTGCCCACGAGACCGCCTCGTACATCGTACAGACCGGGCACCAACCGGATCGCCTCGTCTATCCGAACATGGGCGCGGTGGTTGCAATGCTCAAAGGGTACGAGCATGGCTACACCGGCCTAATTCCTCCTTACGTGGTATTGAACGAGTCTCAGGGTCGTTTCTCCGAAGCGGGATTCCTGGGCGAGCGCTTCAAGCCTTTCGTGACGGGCGGCGATCCGAATCAAGCGCGATTCATTGTGGAGGGGATTGTGGCACCGGGGATAACTGACGAGCGGCAACAGGCTCGCAAGGCGTTGCTCGGGGCTCTGGATACGTTTGGAAATGCGATGACCGGGAATGCCCATTTGGAGCGATTCGATGAGGCTGAGGCCCGGGCTTACGAAATGATGTTTGGCGAAACACGAAAGCTGTTCGACCTTTCGCAGGAAACGAACGAGGTGCGAGAGAAGTATGGCCGCAACACGTTTGGACAGTCGTGCTTGATGGCGAGACGCCTGGTGGAAAGCGGTGTGCCCTACGTAACGATCAACTACAAAGGTTGGGATACGCACAAGCAGCATTTCGAAATCATGCGACGCAAATTGCCGGAGATGGACCAGGGCATGGCGACGCTAATCCAGGACCTCTCTGACAGAGGTTTGCTTGACAGCACGATTGTGTGGTGGGGCGGAGAGTTCGGACGCACGCCGAAAATTGATTGGGGTGCGCCGTGGAACGGCGGTCGCGGACACTATGGCAATTGCTTCTGCAGCATGGTTGCAGGTGGAGGGTTTAAGGGTGGGCATGCCGTCGGGAAATCGAGCGCGCGCGGTGAAGAAGTTGCAGATCGGCCCGTATATCCGCACGACCTGATACGAACGATGTACAAATTGATGGGAATCGACCCTGACAGTCCTCTTACTAATCCGCAGGGCCTTGATACGCTGGTTATGCCCGCCAAGATGGAAGGCATGGAAGGCGGTGGCTGGTTGCGCGAGATTGCATAGGAGAATGGCAGCAATGATAAAGCTTATGCAATCGATTCTCGTGCTGACTTTGCTGGCCTGTACGGCCGCGTGGGGACAGGCCGCACGTAAGGATCCTCACATCGGATATGTGTACCCCGCTGGGGGAGCTTGCGGCGCAACAATCGAGGTGACCGTCGGCGGTCAAATGCTGCGCGGCGCGAAGGATGTCTATGTCTCTGGCGAGGGCATTCAAGGCACGGTGGTGAAGTTCTTCCCTCCTCTGGGCAATGTAAAGAAAGAAGAGTACGAGGAACTTGTGCGCGTTATGAAGGAACTGCGCGAGAAGCGCATGGCAGAAAAGGAAGGCCGGGCCGTCGCAAATGCCGACGATGCGAAACCCGCAGAAATGATGACCGACGAAGGCGAGACGGTCGGCATTCCGCAACACCCGTTGCTGTACAAGCTGGAGGAAATGAGCCTGCGCCAGTTGGACCACGTACAACACGAGATCGTCTATTACCGCCGGCGTCAGATGAATGCGCAGATCGCGGAATCGGTCGTTGTACAACTCAGCATTGCACCGGATGCCGCGCCGGGAAGTCGTGAGATTCGAATCGTTACACCCGCTGGCCTGACGAATCCAATGCGATTCGAAGTCTCGGCGATGCACGAAGCGCGCGAATTGGAGCCTAACGAGGCGGCCGTGTACACGCCACGTGTTCAAGATCCGCCGGAAACTGTCCCCGTCGTCTTCAATGGTCAGATACAGCCGGGCGACGTAGACCGCCTTCGATTTCATGCGCGCAAAGGGCAGCACTTGGTACTCTGCGCGGAGGCGCGTCAACTGATTCCGTATTTGGCGGATGCGGTGCCGGGGTGGTTCCAAGCGACTCTGACGGTTTACGACAGCCGAGGTCACGAAGTCGCATATTCGGATGACTATCAGTTCCGTCCCGATCCGGTGATACTCTTTGAGGTGCCGAAAGACGACGATTACGAAGTTGAGATACGGGACTCGATCTATCGAGGAAGAGACGACTTTGTGTACCGCGTAGTCGTCAGTGAACAGCCGTTTATCATTCAGATGTTTCCGCTGGGCACAACTTCGGGGAATACTACACTCGCCTCACTTTCCGGCTGGAACCTCGCGTCTTCTCAACTTCGCTTATCGGCGGACACAGAAGGCCCCGCGATTCGAGAAACGCGATTAAAGCAAGGGGCACTCTTGTCCAATGCGATGGACTATGAGGTAAGCGCTCTAACGAATGGCGTTGAAGCGGAGCCCAATGACAGCTTTGACTCGCCGCAGCAGGTCACAGCCCCTCTTGTCGTTGACGGGCGTATCGATAGGCCCGGAGATGCCGACATATACGCAATTGAAGGCCAAGCAGGACAGGAAGTCGTCGCGGAGATTGTCGCGCGGCGCCTGGGCTCTCCGCTTGACTCCATGCTGCGAGTCATGGACGCAGGCGGCAAGGTGATCGCTGCCAACGACGACACCGAGGACCCTGGAGCAGGCTTGCTCACGCATCACGCTGACTCGTATGTGAGGACGGCTCTCCCCTCGAATGGTACGTATTTTGTCACAGTGAGTGACACGCAGCACGCTGGAGGAGAGACCTATGCCTATCGGCTGCGCGTCTCCCCTCCCATGCCGGATTTTGCGTTGCGGGTGACGCCATCCAGCATCAATATCCCTGCCGGGCGGACAGCCGCGATATGCGTGCATGTGCTGCGCAAGGACGGCTTTGAGGGCGCCATCGATGTGCGGTTGGCAAGCGCGCCGGAAGGGTTCGAGTTGAACGGCGCGACGATTCCTGAAGGCCGCGATTCCATTCGCATGACGCTTATGGCGGCCGCTAATCCGACTCAAAAACCCGTGCGAATCCAAATTGAAGGCCGTGCCCGGATTGGCGAGGAAGTAGTGCGCCGTATGGCGGAGCCCTCGGAAGACATGATGCAGGCCTTCATCTATCGTCACTTGACTCCGTCTCAAGATCTATTAGTCGATGTAATGGGCTCGCGTTTCAAGGGTCGTCCCGTACAGGTGGCGGGCATACTGCCTGTACGTATACCCAGCGGCGGCTCGGCTCAAGTGCTCGTGAATACGCCCAAGTTTCCAGAGCTGGCGGAAGTTCGTTTGGAACTGGTTGAACCGCCGTCCGGCATAGCCTTGGGTGAAGTGACAGCGCAACCGGAGGGATTGTCTTTCGTACTCAAGGCCGACAAGGCTTCGTCCAAGGTTGGAGACACGGACAATGTCATTGTGGAAGCCTATCTAAACCCAGCGCCTGATGCCGAAGGGAAAGGCACGCGCAAGCAACGTGTGTCACTCGGTGTTTTACCTGCAATACCCATTCAAGTGGTGGAGAAATAGCTATGTCGCGAATGGATTCGCAAGTGGCGATACTGGAATCGACAGGAGTCTCGGTAAGCGTTTCGAGTTTCTACGTATCTGATGGAGCGAGTGAGTACCATCTGCTCATACGCCCATTGGACATTGGAACCGTCGAAGAGCAACTGGACCGAATAGAGGTGGCTTACAGCGAGGCGCTTTTCGAACTGGAGCTGCATCGCAACACCGCCGTGACTCGGCGATTCTATTGCAGCGACGTTCAAAATGCTCGCCATGCGTTGAAGGCGCATGCTCTTTCCAACCCTCGCGCCGCCGGAGAGCCGTGTGCGGCATCATGGATCGGTCAAGCGCCGATGCCGCCCGCCAAGGTTTCGATGTGGGCCTATCACATTAGCGATGAGCTTACGCCTCTTATAAAGTCACAATCGGATTCGACGACCATCCTAAAGCGCGGAGAATTAGCGCATCACTGGACCGCTGGATTGGTGAACACTGTCGAGTCTTCTCCATATGGCCAGACACAGGGGATCTTCCACGACTATCTGGAACACTTGTCGCGTCACAACTTGCGCTTGGCGGACCACGTGGTCCGGACGTGGTTCTACGTACAAGACGTCGATTCCAACTACGGAGGAATGGTTTCGGCGCGTAAGGAAATCTTCCTTAAGCACGGACTGACTGCCGATACGCACTTCATTGCGAGCACCGGAATCGAAGGCCGGTCAAGCGATATTAGAGCCAAAGTCATGTTGGATTCGTATGCCATAGCAGGGCTGCGTCCCGGGCAGGTTGAGTACATTGCGGCCTTGGATCACTTGAGTCCAACACATGTATATGGAGTGACGTTTGAACGGGCGACTTCCGTGGCGTACCAAGATCGTAAACACATATTCATCTCAGGCACGGCCAGCATTGACAAAGACGGAAATATCGTGCACGCGGGAGACGTAGGCCACCAACTCGAACGGACCCTGGAAAATGTCGAGGCGCTCTTGGAACAGGCCGGCTCCAGCCTGGAGGATATGCGGATCTTCCTCGTGTACGTGCGCGACCCAAGCGACCAGACTTTCGCGCTGAATAGAATGCGTGAACGATTTGGAGATGTGCCAATCGAGGTCGTTGTGGCGCCCGTGTGCAGACCGGGCTGGCTCATCGAAGTCGAAGGCGTCGCCGTCGTCCAGTCATGTAACCCGGACCTGCCGCGTTTCTAAGTGCTTCCCCGAACGCGAGCGTTAGCGTTCTGACGTGGACTTGTACCAAATCGGTTCAGGAACGCCGCTGGTTTCTTCAACCAGTTCTTTCAGGCGTTTGGCTAACTGCCGGTAAACGGGCTTGACTTCAGGGCTTGCATCGTCATTGATAAGATTGTCGATGGCTCCGCCTTCAACGGTCAGTTCGATATCCCCCAACAAGTTGTTCATCTCGTTCGGGTCATTCTGCAAATCATAGAGTTCGTATCGATCCCAGACTCCGTGATATCGCATCAGCTTATAGCGATCTGTTCGAATGCCTTGCACCGTTGGAGTCTGCGGAAACGACCGTTCCCAGAAATACTCGTACAAAAAGGCATCGCGCCATGGAATCTGCTTGTTTTCAAGCAGCGGATAGAAAGACTTGCCCTGCCACGCCGTGGGAATTGGGCATCCCGCGGCTTCGAGGAAAGTGGGCGCGTAATCCGTGTTCAGGATCATCTCGTCGCGCGTCGTGCCGCCCGCAAAGAGCTCCGGGCAGTGGACAATCAACGGCACTCGGATGGATGGTTCGTACATGCACCGCTTATCGATGAGCCCATGTTCGCCCATAAGGAATCCATTATCGGACGTAAAAACAATGAGTGTGGAATCGAGCTGTCCCAGTTCACGCAACGTTGCCACGATGCGGCCTACACTGTCATCCACGGCGCGCAATGTCTCCGCATAAAGGCGCGTGAAGGTATCGAAATCGATCTGATTCGCATACATGCCATCAACGCCGTGCCAACTGTTACGCTGGGCTCGGACCCATGCCGGTTTGCCCCTGTAATTCTCTGGAGTGTCGGCCATAGAGGCTGGGTGTGGGTAGGTCTTGTCCGCGTAACAACCTTTGTAACGGGGCGCGGGTTTGAACATCGCATGTACAGCCTTGTGACAAAGGCACATACAGAATGGCTTCTGACGCGGCTTGCGAAGAAATTCTTCGGCGTAGTCGGTGAGAACGTCCGTAATGTATCCGGATCCGGGGTGATTTGTCCCATCCACATTAAGTGTTGTGCCTTCGTACTCTCCTTGCCCTTGGAAGGAAACCCACCGATCGAAACCAGGTTGCGGGCCTTCGCTCTGTCCACCCATGTGCCACTTGCCGATGAAGGCGGTTTCGTAGCCGGCTTTCTGCAACTCCCTTGGAAACGTCGGCGCAGACGGCGGCAAGGGCGTGTTGTTATCCAGCACACCATGAGTATGGGCATAGAGACCGGTGAGAATTGTCGCGCGGCTTGGCGAGCAGAGCGCGGTGGCCACGAAAGCATTCTTGAAGACAATCCCACCCTTTACGAGGGCATCGAGATGCGGAGTTTCGACGAATGGATGCCCGAGAATGGCCGCGCCGTCGAAGCGTTGATCGTCTGTGAGGATAAAGATGATGTTGCGGGGCGATTGCTTTGCGCCTTCCGCGGCGTGGGCATGTACAGCGGGCAAAGCCAGCGATGCCATACCTACCCCACTCCGCACCAAGAACTCCCGTCGAGTCGACTCAGCTTTCACGAATGCCTCCTCCCTCACAT
>JAIBAQ010000046.1 GCA_019695095.1 Candidatus Hydrogenedentota bacterium | reverse complement strand
GTCCGTGTCAGTCCGTGTTCGTCCTCTCCGTCACGGCTGGATATCGTTCGCGTCGTTGCCTTGAATCAGGGGCATCGCTACCGTATAGTCCGGGAATTGGATCTGCAAACTAGCAAGGTATCGTTTAGATGTTTAAGAAGTTATTGTCTGCGCTCGATCGTTCCGAGAAACCCCACTATGTCATTGTACCCTCCAGCGCCAAAGTGCCGGGATTATGGCCTCTTGGGTTTGCAGACAAACCGAAACCCGTGCTTTCCACGCTGGGAGACGCGTCGACGGATGCCCTGATGGAGTTGTGCGACGATTTCTGGAGAAGCCTTTCTCCCGACTTTGATTCCTCTGTTCCGGAAGGGGCCAAAATCGTTCGCAGCTACGAGACCTATGTAGCCGCTTTCAACTTGCTGTGCGCCAGAGGACCCGAGAGTATTCCGTGGGCTCGTGAACGCTTGACTCATCCCGAATACGATGCACGGGAAGCGGCCGCGTCCCTTCTAGGCACACTTGCTAAACGCGGTTTGCTGGGCAATCTGGCAGATGCAATTGCCAATGATTTGTCCGCGCTTGCGGAGCGCCCTTGGGAAGTGGATACAAAGGAAGTCCAAGCCAATGACGCGGCAATTCAAGCCCTGGCGTCCATAGGTGGGCCAATCGCAATTGAGACCATGTGCCGCATCCTGAAGTCTCCGCAATGGAACGAGGACGACCTGCAATGGAGTGCCACCCAAGTCCTCGCCCAGCTCACAGAGCATCCATTCATGGAAGCGGAGAATCCCGTTAAAGCCGCCAAAACATGGCTCGACCCCGAAGCCTAACCCGTAGTAAAGGAAGTCTATATGCCCTTCAAATCGGACCGATACGATCATATGCAATACCGCCGCTGTGGACGGACGGGACTGTTGCTCCCTGCCGTATCCTTAGGGATGTGGCACAACTTCGGCACACGTGCAGACCACGCAAACTGTATCGACATGATGCGTACAGCGTTCGATCTTGGGATTACCCACTTCGATTTGGCCAACAACTACGGTCCCGAACCTGGAAGCGCGGAAGAACGCGTGGGGAAAATCCTGCGCGAGGATTTCGCGGGTCATCGTGACGAGCTGATTATCTCGTCCAAGGCAGGCTACTTGATGTGGCCCGGGCCGTACGGCGAGTGGGGGAGCAAGAAGTACCTCGTTGCCAGCCTCGACCAATCGCTAAAACGTCTGGGGCTGGACTATGTCGATATCTTCTACCACCACCGGCCCGATCCCAATACGCCGCTCGAGGAAACGCTGGGAGCGCTCGATCTGATCGTGCGTCAAGGCAAGGCGCTCTATGCGGGAATCAGCAATTACCGCGGCGCGGACTACGTGCGCGCCGTGGAGACTATGGCCAAGCACGATTGGGTTCCTATTACGATTCACCAGCCCTGTTACAACATGCTCACGCGCTGGTGCGAGAAGGATCTTTGGAAACATACGGAGAAACACGGTTCGGGCGTGATCGTCTTCAGTCCGCTCGCCCAGGGCATGCTCACTTCGAAATACATCGATCCCAACGTGCCTATACCAAAAGATTCCCGTGCAGCTGACCCCGACGGTTTCTTGCAGGAGAACCAGGTGACCCCGAAGATTGTCGATGGCGTACGGCGCTTAGCCAAGATTGCCGATGCGCGCGGTCAGACCATGGCGCAGTTCGCGATCGCCTGGACGCTGCGTGACCCACGCGTCACCAGTGCGCTAATCGGTGCCCGCACACCGCAACAGATTATCGATTGCGTTAAGGCGCTGGATAACCTCGAATTCAAGAAGAAGGAATTGGCAGAAGTCGACGCCGTGTTTCCGGCGTAGGGCTTTCTAGTGGTAAGGAATTCCAAACACTTCCACTTCCGTGTAGTGATTGGTTTTGTCTGTGGTGTTGCCGCGTGAATAGAGGCGGACATATCTGCCCTTCGCGCCTTTCGCGTCGATCAAACGGCCTTCGTACGTCTCGACGTACTCCTTATCTTTACCGACGCCAAGACCGGCAGAGTTGTCAATATCGTTGTTGTAGATGGTCGTGACCTCCCCGGTAAATCCGGGGTCGTCGGAGACTTGCACCACCACGTCGAAATAGACTCGGTTATTCGCGTGGAAGTGCCATAACACAATGGCGTAGATCGCTGAGGTCTTCTCCAGATCAATCTGCACCCACTGGACTCCAGCACCCAGCTCAAGCAGATAGTCCTTCTGATACCCCTTTTCGCCATCCGTCACAAAAGAGAGTTCTCCGAGACGCGGGGCGTTGTCGCTGCTGATGACCGCCTTGCCTCTGGCAAGGTTCCTAGTACCCTCGGGCACCAATAATGGCGAGCGGGCTTTGAACGCATTCTCCTCCAAGTTCGGACTAAAATAATCAAGCGGAGTGCCGCCAAAAAAGGGCTGCGGCAGTTCAAGTTTCAGTTCCACCATAGCCATCCGAGTGTGCGGGACTGACGGTGCCTCCAGTTCGGTCTCAGGTTGCGCCGGAACAAGTGGCGGGGGAGCACTCTCTTGAGGCAATTGCGGCACGGGAATCGGCGTATCGTCT
Source organism: Candidatus Hydrogenedentota bacterium (assembly GCA_019695095.1). Classification (NCBI taxonomy): domain Bacteria; kingdom Pseudomonadati; phylum Candidatus Hydrogenedentota; species Candidatus Hydrogenedentota bacterium. Next base: position 33,634 of record JAIBAQ010000046.1, on the reverse strand, counting down.
GGGACGGTCTCGTGTCCAGTCTCCTCAGATGGCGGCTCTGGCGAATGTGCGGCGGGCAGCGTCACTGGTTGCGTTTCCACCTTTGGGGGCCGTACGCGAGTCACAACTGGCGCAGGTTTCGGCTTCTCGACATTAACCATGCGTTCAGGAGACGGCACCTTCTTCACCGGTTTCTCAGGCACTGCATCTGGCCGTGGCTCATAGGTCTCCTCCCGAGACGCCGGTTGTTCTGGTGCTGCCGCCTCAACCGGAGCATTTCCTTCTGGGGCCGGGGGAGTGGGAGGGGAGGATGGTGTCTCTTCAGCCTTTGGCACCTGTAAGATTGGAGGTGGTTCAGGCGTGTTGGCCGTGGCAATATCCCGAACAGGCGGTAACTGTACGGAGTCGCCACTGTCCCTGGAACCCAAGACTGAGGCCAGGACGACAATGACGGTTGCGGCCAGTGCGGCCGCCGCAGTCCATGCGAGACGGCGCATTCTACGCTGTCGGACCGCTATCCCTCTTTGCGCAAGCAGCCGTTCCTGAAGCACTGCCACAATTTCCTCAGGAGCCTTGTACGCCTTCATGGACGTTCGTACACGAGCAAAGCTGCCAAGGGTCAGTCTGCACGTTGGACAGCTATCAATATGATGTTCGACAATGCGACGTTCGTCCGGCGCCAGTTCGTTGTCGAAGTATTCCGACAGCTTTGCTTCGTCGCATGTCATGAAGAACGGTCCTCGTTTGCAGCCGCGTAGCGCTGGTGATGGCTCAACAATGTGGCCAATTGCTTGCGGCCCCGGTGAATCCACGTCCTCACCTCGGGCAAGGTCGCATTCAGGGTCTTCGCGATTTCATCGTAAGAAAGCTCACCGAACTCCCGCAGGGCGATCGCTTCTCGATAGTTGACAGGAATCTGAGCCAGCGCCACGTCTATCTCGTCGCGCAACGCGGCGTGCTCGAGCGAGGGATCGGTTCGGGCCGGGATAGTGTCGTCAAGAGGAACGGTGAGTTTTGCTGTTCGCCGGCGGTCAATCGCGAGATTGTGCAGTATTGTGAATACCAGTGAACGCACCGTCCCGGAGCGATTCCTGAGTTTCTCGTCGCGCATGAGGTTTACCAGGCGCATGAAGGTGTCTTGCACCAAGTCTTCGGCCAAGTGCCGGTTTCCCACAAGACTCAACGCGTAGCCGTAGAGCGGGCCAATGAGATCGGCACACATACGGTCAAATGCATGCGCGTCCCCCTCACATGCCAGCCAATATGAACTATCGACTTTATCGTTCAACGTAATGCCGGTCCCGCGTTTTGGCTCCTGCAAGAGTTTACGAATGGCAGGGGTTAAAAATCGCAGACGCCGCAGAGGAACTAGTTTATGAAATGTTCCCAGGCATTCATTTCCAGTGCTTTACGCAGCGCTTCAATCTGTGGGGGCTGCAACTCCTGGTTCACTGCATTCCAAAAAGCGCTCCAGTGGAACCTCAAGACTACGCATGGAACATCTCCTGATATGGTCGCGGTGCGGAGATGTGTCGGGTTGAACTGTTGCATTTCCCCCAGAATCTCCGGCGCTTCGCAGGTCGTGTCCGGAGATCCGGTCTTCTGCACTAAAATGCGCCCTGACAGCAGGACAAACCCACGATCATCGTTCGGCTCATGTTCATGGATGAAGATCCCCCCCTTGGGGACGCTTCTCTGCTCGGCAACCCGCACAATCAGTTCGGCCACTTTGGCGCGCAGGTCGCTTTCCAGACCTCCCATAAACCGTAACTTCAGAATGGCTTGACGTACTTGCTGTGAGTCCACGAAACCCCACCTCCTTTTGCGCAGTTCACCACCACTAAGTATAGCACCCCTATTGCGTGAATTCTGCCCATCGCAGGTGTATCATGCCGCTTCTGCCGCTCCTCGGTAATCCGTGCGGCTAAGGGGGACTTGTGAGTGGTGAATATGTTCACGGGTATACCGCCCGTGAAGCCTACCGGCTCGTCGATCAAGCGACTACATTGACGGACCTTCTCCATTGCGATACCGCCTACTCCGCTGGCGAGTCCGTCTTGGAGGCCGGCTGCGGAGTGGGAGCCCAGACCGTTACCCTCGCGAAGAACAGTCCCAATGCACTCATTACTTCCCTGGAGATTTCAGAGGAGTCACTCGAAATTGCCCGCGAACGAGTCACTTCGGCCGGCATCACAAATGTGACGTTTCGGCAGGGGGATATCTTCAATCTACCTGAAGATTTAGGACCTTTTGACCATATTTTCGTTTGCTTTGTGCTTGAGCACCTGTCGAACCCGGTCGGTGCCTTGGCGTGCCTGAAGCAGGTTCTTAAGCCGGGAGGAACGATGACGGTTGTTGAGGGTGACCACGGCTCCGTCTTTTTCCACCCTGATAGCATCTACGCTCACAAGGCCATCGATTGCCAGATTGCGCTTCAAGCACGCGGCGGAGGAAATGCGTGTATTGGCCGCCAGCTTTACCCGCTGCTTGAGCAGGCGGGCTTCTCGAACATCACGGTTTCTCCGCGGACTGTTTACGTCGATTCCAGCAGGCCCGCCCTTGTGGAAGGCTTCACAAAGAAAACCTTCACGGCCATGGTCGAGGGCGTCCGAGAACAGGCATTGGCGCAAGGCCTTATTAATGAACAAGACTGGGAGAGGGGTATTCGAGACTTATACCGCACCGCCGAGCGTGATGGGACGTTCAACTACATGTTCTTCAAGGCCATTGCGAGGATGTGTTAACGCACTCCCAACCTCTCCAATTCACCTTATCTATCGTCTATGTTATTGCCTTATCAGTACTTACTCATTCTCATCAGGCCCAATTTCTATCCTCCGCAATGATCTCAGTTGGTTTTGGCTGGAATACTTGACTTTTATTATCTGTTATGTAATCATTCGCGCAAGTTCGACCTCCCATTGAACCTGCGCGTCAATGAAGGTAGACTTCCGGCCCTGTGCGCACCGTGCGCCGGTCAACTCAAGGCTTATTGGTAGTAAGGAGCAGTATCTCCGATGTCACACGATGCACAACCTGGTGAAGGCCAACTCAGCGCGTTTGAGCTTATGAAGGCCAATAGCAAGGGGCTCCGCGGCACCATCGCCGAGGAACTCGCCGATCCAAAGCCGTGCTTTACCGACGATGCCACCTCGTTGATGAAGTTCCACGGTACCTATCAGCAGGACAATCGGGACACGCGCACGGATCGTAAAAAGGCGGGGCTTGACCGCGACTACAGCTTGATGGTGCGCACGAAGTTTCCGGGAGGGACGATTACCGCCGAGCAGTACATTATGTGCGACGACATGGCGGACACCTACGGTCAACATGACCTCCGCATTACGTCGCGGCAGGGATTCCAGTTCCACGGCGTGGTGAAGAAGAATCTGCGGCCGCTGATACACGATTTGAACCACCTTGCAAAGATCACGACGCTGGGCGCGTGCGGCGATATTGTGCGCAACACAATGGCGTGCCCGGTCGTAGACATAGACCCTGCTTATGCGAAGTGCGGCTCCGACCTCATCGCCCTTGCGCAACGAATCAGCAATCATTTCCTGCCGAAGACCACGGCCTATTTTGACGTCTGGCTGGATGACCAGAAGGCAAAGGTACACGAAGACGGGACAGTGACATTTGAGTCGGAGGAGGAACCAAAGACCGTCGAGGAGCCTATCTATGGCGATCGCTTTCTTCCGCGCAAGTTCAAAATTGGCGTAACGGTGGATTTCGACAACTCCGTCGACATTCTCACGCAGGATTTGGGCGTCATTGCCGTGACGGAGAACGGTTCGATCACGGGGTTCGAGGTGACTATTGGCGGCGGCCTTGGCTATACGCACAAGAAGCCCGAGACTTATGCTCGCTTGGGCACCGCGCTTGCCTTCGTCAAAGACGAGGCGGACGTTATTCCGATTATCGAAGCGGTTGTGAAGGTGCAGCGCGATTTCGGCGGCCGTGAAAACCGCAAACACGCGCGCCTCAAATACCTCGTGGACGATTGGGGCATCGACAAAGTTCGCGAAAAGGTATTCGAATATGCGGGTAAGCGGTTTGAATTGCCGCGCGGCGTCCAGCCCGGCGCGCAACCCGACTACCTTGGATGGCACAAGCAATCTCAGGCGGGGCTCAACTACGTCGGCATTTGGATTGAGAATGGCCGAATTCGCGACTTCGATGGCAACTTCCGTTTTCGCACGGGTCTGCGAACGATCGTTGACCAGTTCAAGCCGTCGGTTCGTTTGACGCCCCATCACAACATCATCTTTGCGAACATCGCCGACGCCGATGTGGATAAGGTCCAGGGCATTCTCGATGAATACGGCATCCCCACCGACAAAGGGATATCGACATTGCGCCGCATGGAAATGGCCTGTCCCGCGCTACCGCTGTGCGGATTGGCGATGGCAGAGGCGGAACGCGCCATTCCTGATGTCATGAAAGGTATCGAGGTAGCCGGCCACGGCGATGCGAACGTTGTCATTCGCATGAGTGGATGCCCCAACAACTGCTCGCGGCCCCGCAGCGCGGAAATCGGCATTGTCGGCGCGGGCGCGGACCGTTACCAACTCTACGTTGGCGGCGCCCACAACGGCACGCGCCTCTGCGAATTGCTTACTGAGAAGCTTAAGGGCACGGATTTGCCGGTACTGATATCCGAATTGCTGAGCCTATGGAAGGCCGAGCGTAACGAAGACGAGCAGTTTGGCGACTGGTCGGCGCGCGTGGGTGTAGAGAGTCTTCGCAGCCGACTGGAAACCGTAAAGGCTGTCTAAGTCACATTTTAGAAACGAATAGGATATGGTCATGGCTTTGGTTGAAGAAGCGGATCTACTTGATAGACTGAATGGCCTGGAGGCGCAAGACTTGCTAGCGTGGGCCGCCACGGAATATGGCGAGCGCGCAGGAATCTTCACGAGCTTCCAGAACACAGGCTGCGTTATGATCGACATGGCATACCGAAGCGGAAACCCGTTACGCATTCTCACCGTCGATACGCTCCGTTTGCCGGATGAGACCTATGCCTTGATGGATGCGATCGAAGCCCGGTATGAGACCTCTGTAGAGCGTTTTCAGCCGGATCCTGACTCGGTAGAACGTATGGTCTCCCGGCATGGCGAGTATCTCTTCTTCGACAGCAAGGAGAAGCAGGAGTACTGCTGCAGCATCCGCAAAGTCGAACCCAACATCCGTGCGCTTCAGACTGTCGAAGTCTGGATCACCGGCTTACGCCGCGACCAGTCCAACTTTCGCAAAGATGCCGTACAGAAAGCGTCCTATGTTGACCAAGAAGGCCGCCGTATCATCAAGCTCGCCCCTTTGGCCGACTGGACCGAGCAAGAAGTATGGGATTACATCAAGAAATACGATGTCCCGTATAGCAAGCTCTACGATCTTGGCTACACAAGTATCGGGTGCAAGATTTGCACGACTCCAACCCTTAAGTGGGAAGACAAGCGCGCCGGCCGTTGGCGCTGGTTCAACTATCTTGACCCCAGCGCGAAGAAGGAGTGCGGTATTCACCTAAGCGGCAGCGGAATCTAGCTACGTCAGAATTTAGAGAGAATGGAAAGCGCGATGCACGGGCAACCTGGTGTTCCAGTGCATCGCGCGTCTATCTAGTTGCCGGCGCCCTTCTCTTTGAGAAGTCCAAACACCCCGGAGTCCGCGCCCAGCACAAACTCCGATCCGATCGGCGTGTTCTTGCTCAGAACCTCCAATGACCGAATGAACGTGTATAAATCCGGATTCGCACTGAAAGCTTCGGCGAATATGCGAATTACTTCCGCATCTGCCTCGCCGCGCAGCCGTGAGGCTTCGCCCTTGGCATTCGCGAGAATCACCTGAACATCCTTGTCGGTGGTCGCTTTGATGATATTCGCCTCACGTTGCCCAACGCTACGATAGCCCTTTGAAATCATAGACCGTTCGGCAGTCATCCGGCCAAAGACCGCCTGAAAATTCTCGGGGAGGAGATCAGCTCGCTTGATTCGCACGTCCACGACACGTATTCCATATTGAGCTCTCGCAATGGAGTCCGCGCGCTGTGTGACGGCATTCATAATCTTCTCGCGGCCTTGCGTAATTTCCTCTCTGGCCAGGTTCTTGGTGTCCACCACGGCGGCTTCCGCGGCCTCTTCGTCAGGTGCGGTTGCTCCATCCTTTAACAAGTCATTCGTGGTTCGAATTACCTCGATCAGGTCGTTTTTGCCCAGCTCCTCGCGCACAACGGAGTAGATTGTGTCGTCGAGGGAATCGTTCGCCCCCGCCAACGTGCGCACGCTGATGCGAAACAGCAACGGATTCTCGATTCGCCACCGTGCGAAATTGTCTACCACGAGTGTCTTCTTGTCTGCGAGCACAATCTGCTCGGGTTCGGCGTCATAGGTCATCAGCACGTCCGGAAACACTTCCACAGAGTCGACGAAAGGCATTTTGAAATACAGCCCGGCACCCATGCTTACGGTCAACCCACCGGAGCTTGTTGGAGCGTCCGCGCCTTCGGTCCGTTGAGCTACCCGAATGATCTCACCTTTGATCTTCTCGAATTCTTCGGGCGTTCGTTCTCCGACGATCACATGCACCGGTTTGCTGAGCCGAGTCACGACGGCTTGCCCACGCTCATCCACGATAAACGCGCACATTTTGAGCAGAATGAGTCCCAGAATCAGGAGCAGAAGTATCAATACGCCGTAGAGGTTCTTCATTGCGCGTTTCCTTCCATCGAAGTCTCAATCGCCTCGGGGACTTGAGGCTCTGCTCCTCCGGTTAGCGACTTCAGATTCACCACACCCGTCGCTTCATCCACAACCGTGAGCTTCACTTTTGGCAATAGTTCCTCCATGGCCTCCAAGTAGAGACGCGAACGCGTCAACTCAGGCGCGGCCTCATACTGCTTGGCAATGGCAACGAATCGCTGCACGGTTCCCCTGGCTTCCGCCACCTTGGATTCTTTATAGGCTTCTGCTTCCAGTTTGATGCCCGCCGCTTCGCCTTCAGCTCGTGGTATTTCGCCGCTCTGATAGGCCCGCGCTTCATTGATCAGTTTCTCGCGTTCTTCGCGCGCGCTGGCTACGTCTCTGAAAGCAGCAGCAACTTCTCGCGGAGGTTGTACGTCCTGCAAATACACGGCTTGAATACTCACACCAGCTCCGGTCGTGTCGGCCAGTTCCTGCATCTTATCGCGGATCTCATTCATGATCTCCTGCTTGCCCGTAGTCAGTACGTCGTTGATAGAGTGGTCGCCCACCGCTTGCCGCAACGCTGCCTCCGCTATGGCCTGGAGCATGCGTTCCACTTGACCTCGTTCGAAGTTGAAGAGATAGTCGCGAGAGTTCTTGACCCGAAACTGAACGGCCATCGAACAGTCGACCACGTTCTCATCACCGGTCAGCATTTGTGCCTCGCTGAGCATTGCAGGCGTATCTTTAAACGTCCTATAGGCAGTTGTGCCTTCTTGCTCATACGAGCGGAATCCCACCTCAATACGCTTGACCTCGCCGATGTCCACTTTCTCCACGGTCTGGATGGGCCAAGGCAGTTTGAAGTGGAACCCGGGTTGCGAGGTCTTCGCGTATTTTCCGAAGGTCATAACCAGACCCTCTTCTCCCGCGGAGATGGTGTATGTCGGTCCACCTCGCATGATCCAAAGGAGCAGGCAGAGAACGACGACCGCTCCTGCGGCGGCGCGGACAAAACGTAAGACGGACTTAAAGTCCGCGCTACCGCCTCCTCCAACGAATTCGGGGCGTATAGGTGGGGGCTTGGGCATTGCAGGTTCTCCTCTATTCTGACTTAGGGCACTGTACGTCCGGCATCCGCCAAAAGCAAACATCCCGCCATCGAGTGCAACGGACTCGCACTATTAGATGAGAGTCTTTCGGTTCGCGTTTAGAATCCCGCTACACATTTGATACAGTAGTCTCGTCTTAACTCACAAGGATACTCAGATTATGAAGCGCCCCACCCTTCGTCTGAACGATGGTTTCGAGCATACGTCCCCCGACTTAAGGGACGATGTGCGCGAATTGCAGCGATTCTTGAACCAGGAAGGTTTCGGCCTTGGCCTCGATGGCTTGTTCGGCCGCGAAACAGAAATGGCCGTAAAGCGTTTCCAGCGCGATCACGGACTCGATGACGACGGCATTGTCGGCGAGATGACTTGGTCGCTCTTGGCGGGCACGCCGCTGCCCGACCCGGAAACCGTCATGGACACGAGCTATCCCTCGGACTACCCACAACTTATGGCCCAATTGGAGGATGCGCGCAAGTACCGTTCGTTCATTGAAGAAGGTGCAACTGTGTGTGGAGTCCGCCCTGCAATCATTTGCGGGTTGGGATCGCGCGAATCGGGATGGGGTATGCTACTCAAACCCAAAGGCCCGGCGGGTACGGGCGATGCCACACCTAGGTCCAACACGAAACCCTATCGTATCGGCCCGCTGCCGCCCGACGGCGCGGGTTTTGGTCGTGGCTTGCTGCAGATCGACTACGATGCCCACGAATTTGCGCGCACGGGGAATTGGCAAGATCCGCGGGAGAACATCCTCTACGGCTGCGGTGTACTGAAGAACTCCATCATGCTCATCAAGCGGCGTAAGGGCCTTGAGGGCATTAAACTTATTCGCGCCGCGCTGGCAGGATACAATTGTGGACCGAGCAACGTGATCACCGCGCTTGACCAAGGCCGCAGCCCCGACTTCTTCACCGCGCATCGTGACTATTCAAAAGACGTGTTGAATCGCGCAGGCTGGTTTCACGTTCACGGATGGGACTGACAATCAATGCGACTCACGATCCCAAATCACACAATCCCGGCACTAGCCGCGGCGCTCCTTGTAGCCACAGCTTTCGGAGATACTGCCGTGTCGAAGAACTCATCGTCCCCTGAGTACACGATAAAGAGGGCCGCTCAATCGCCTTCCCTGGAGGAGGGATGGGACGGACCGTCTTGGAACAAGGCCAACACAATTGCCATCAAGAACTGGTACCCCAAAAACGTGGAGCACCGTCCCGAGACCGAAGCGAAAGTGCTTTACGATACGTCGGGCCTTTACGTTATGTTTCGCGTGCGCGATCGGTATGTGCGCGCCGTAACGACAGACTATCAAGGACCCGTTTGCACCGATTCGTGTGTGGAGTTCTTTGTGGAGCCGCGCGAGGGGAAAGGGTATTTCAATTTCGAAATCAACTGCATCGGCACTCTGTTGCTCTGCTACATCGAAGATCCTACGCGAACGGCAGATGGCTTCGTAAAATACACGAAGATCCCGAAAGAACTTGGATCACTTGTCCAAATCCGTTCATCTCTTAAGGGCCCGCTCAGTGAAGAACTGACTGAACCTACAGAATGGACCTTGGCATATCATGTCCCCTGGAAAGTATTAGAGTCTTACGTAGGACCCATCGGGGACCCGGCTGGCCAGACGTGGCGGGCAAACTTCTTCAAGTGCGGCGACAAGACTTCCCATCCGCATTGGGGCACCTGGTCACCCATAGGCGAACAACTCAACTTCCATCAGCCACGCTACTTCAAGCCTGTCTTCATCGAGCCTTGATACCGTTTCGATGCGCAAGAAAGAGGCACTGGGAGAAGAAGCGGCGGGCCGAATTCGAGAATCCGCCGCGCAAGCAATCGTAGACGCTATCCGCGAAGTGGGAGGTCGCGAAGTCTTCTTCGCCGGTTCGTTGGATGGAGAAGGCCTTGTGGCCAAGGTACGGGTCTGGGCCAGGGGGACCGAAGGAGCCGTTCCTGCCGTACATCACGGACTCAAGAAGGGTGAGGTGGTCATCCATAACCACCCGTCGGGAAACGTTGCTCCTTCGGACGCCGATGTACAGCTTGCCTCCATCTTTGGTTTCAATGGACACGGCGTCTATATCGTCGACAACAGCGTGACCCGAGTCTTCGTGGTGGTCGAACCGTTGCGCAGCGAGGCCAAGTTTCGCCTGAATCCGGCAGAACTCGCAGAGCTGTTCTCCCCGGCAAGCGCCCTAGCCCGCACGTTACCGCACTTTGAAGTTCGTCCTCAGCAAATCCGCATGATGGAGCACGTGGCAGCGGCCTTTAATGACGAGGGTATTGCCGTGGTCGAAGCGCCGACCGGTGTTGGCAAAACCATGGCGTATCTTGCTCCTGCTGTTCTTTGGGCCTTGAGAAACAAGGAACGCGTCGTCATATCGACGCGCACAATCAACCTCCAGGAGCAGATAGTCCATAAAGACATTCCCGCGTTACAGAAAGCGCTTGGACTGCCTTTCAATGCCGTTCTCGTAAAAGGGCGCTCTAACTACCTGTGCATTCGCAAGTTGCGCCGCGCGTTGTCGGAAGCGACACTGCTTAAAGATGAGAAGGAAGAAGAGATCCTGAAAGCGGTTGCCGAGTGGGCGGAGCATACGAAAGACGGCAGCCTGGCCGATTTGCCCTTTGTTCCACCCAGGGATCTGTGGGCAGGCATCTGCTCCGAGTCCGACACCTGCCGGCTTTCCGCGTGTCCCGATCCGAAGCGTTGCTTCGTAGGCCGGGCCAGACGGGACATGGCTAAAGCAGACATTCTTGTCGCCAATCACCATATGACCTTCTCGGACCTTGCCGTTAAACGCGAAACCGGCAGTTTCACCTCCGCGGGCGTGCTGCCTGCTTATCGCCGAATCATCTTCGACGAGGCGCACAACATTGAGGACTCGGCCACGGACTATTTCGGAGTGGAAGCTACGCGTTTAGGCGCGTTGGCAGCCATCGGCCGTTTCGTCCGCTCCGAGACGGGGGTGGAGCGCGGCCTGATTCCGTATCTGAAATTGAAACTTATGCGCGATGTCAACGGGCCAAGCGTGGAAGAATACGTCTCCATACTCGACCTCATCGATAACAAGCTCCTGCCCGCACTTGCCGCGACGCGGCACGCGTTGACCGCTGCGTTCGATGCGATTCGACAATTCACTTCAGCCTCCTGCGGCCAAATCGGCCGTGAAATAAAATGGCGCCTTACGGAAGAAGTCCTTGCCATGCCCGAATTGCGGCGCATTCACGGTGAATTGGTGTTGCCCTCCGTCGAAGAAACCAATACGTGCGCAAAGCTCGTGACTCTTCTGTTGACCAAGATTAGAGATATTCCGGCTCCCGCGGATGGCTCCGACTCGCCATTCATGACGGAGTGCTTCCAACTCGAAGCCTACGGAGATCGACTCCGGCGACTGGCCTCCGCCCTCGCCGAGGGTACCGACGCAGTTCTTGCTCCGAACACCGTGCGTTGGATCGAGATCGATTCGCAGAATAAGGCTATTGTGCGCATCATTCGTTGTCCGCTTGAAGTAGGAAAACCAATGGCCGAGTGGGTGTTTCCGAGCTTGACCGCCGTCGTCATGACTTCGGCCACGTTGTCGGTTGGACATACCTTTGAGTTTCTCAAATCGAGAATTGGACTTGATCGCGTCGATGATCGCGAGGTCGAAACCTTGGCACTCGACTCGCCCTTCGACTTCCAGAAGCAGGCGATTCTGGCCATACCGACGGACCTGCCAAATCCCGATGCAAAGGAGTTTCTCGATGCCTCGGTCGAGAGCGTGCGCAACATCGTGCGAATCACGAACGGCCATGCCTTCGTGTTGTTTACGTCATTCTACGCTCTCGATTACACCTACAAGCATCTGGAACTCGAGTTGAAGGATGCGGGCATTACCCCGCTTAAGCAGGGAGCCATTGCTCGCACGCGATTGCTCGACCGCTTCCGTAAGGAGCACTCGAGCGTGTTGTTCGGCACGGATAGCTTCTGGGAAGGTGTTGACGTTGCCGGCTCCGCGTTGCAGTGTGTTATACTCACAAAACTACCGTTTCGCGTACCGACTGAGCCTGTTTTGCAGGCACGGGCCGAGGCCATTGACGGCGCCGGAGGCAATTCGTTCATGGAGTACACGGTCCCTCAGGCGGTCGTGAAGTTCCGGCAGGGGTTCGGCCGGCTCATCCGACGAAAAACCGACCGAGGGGCTATCGTTGTATTGGACCGTCGCATAATGACCAAACACTACGGCAGAGTCTTCCTGCAATCCCTCCCTGAAATGAACCGGATTGCGGGACCCAGCACCGAAATCTACGAAGCCCTTCAGGGTTTCTTTTTACAACAACCGGAGACCGATCGATGAGCCTGGATATTCGCATTGATGTTTCGCGCGCCAAGAGTTCCGCTGTGGGCAAGGAACACGGCATAACGCCCGCCGAATTGAAAGCCATAGAGCCGCGCATTGCCGCAGCTCACAAGATCCTCCGTAAGGAGCGCAAGGACGGCGTCTACGGATTCTGGGAGTTGCACAAGGACAAGGCCACGTTGAAGAACGTCAAGGCTGCCGCTTCGCATTTTCTAGAATTCGGATACGACAATCTGGTCGTGCTCGGCATCGGCGGCTCGGCCCTCGGGCTTACAGCCCTCGTAACGGCTCTCAAACCGCGTTATTACAACCTGATGACCAAACGCGGGCGCAAAGGCTTTCCGCGCGTTTTCGTCATGGACAACATTGACCCCGTCACGTTCCGCGACATGATGCGGATCTGTCCGCCTCAAAAGACGCTCTATAACGTCATCTCGAAGTCGGGAGAGACCGCCGAGACCATGTCCCAATTGATGATCGTTGTAGACGCCATCGAGAAAAAACTCGGTAAGAAGGCGGTAAAAGACCATGTGGTCGTGACGACCAATCCACGTGGCACGAAGCCGAGCCTGCTTCACCCTGTTGCCGACGCGTACGGACTTCAGGAGTTCGTGGTGCCTCTCAATGTCGGGGGACGCTTCTCGGTGTTCTCGCCGGTCGGACTCTTCCCGGCGGCCATGCTCGGCATGGACGTTGACGCCATGTTCGATGGTTGCGCTGCGATGGATGCGCGTTGCTCGTCGGGCGACTTGGCTACCAACCCTGCTTACCTTCGTGCCGCGATCCAGTATCTGTCCGATACGCAGAAGGGCAAGTGCCTCTCGGTGATGATGCCCTACGCGGACAGCCTTCGCGATGTCGCGGACTGGTACCGTCAACTCTGGGCGGAGAGCCTTGGAAAGCGGTATAGCCTGGACGGCCAGGAAGTGTTTGCAGGACAGACCCCCATCAAAGCCCTTGGAGCGACCGATCAGCATTCGCAGATTCAGTTGTACCGCGAAGGGCCGAACAACAAGGTCATCAATCTCCTGGAAGTCGGCCGCTTCGACAAGACGTTGCGCATCCCTGAAGCCCTAAAGTCTGTCAAAGCGCTCGACTATTTGCGTGGACAAACCATGAACAAACTGATGGCCGCTGAACTCCGTGGCACGGCCGACGCCCTCAAAATCAGCCAGCGGCCCGTAATGCGCATCGTGCTCCCGAAAGTGAACGCAAACACGGTAGCGCAGCTTCTATACATGCTTGAAGTGGAAACTGCCATGGCAGGCCGTCTCTACAACGTGAATACCTTCGATCAGCCCGGAGTGGAAGAGGGCAAACAGATTGCCCGGAAACTCATGGGAGGAAAGGGTTGAGCGAGCATCTCCCAACCTTCCCCGAATACGGAGAAGGAGGAGACCTTATCGGGTCACGGCGCTCCCGCCGCGCGTTTCGATGGACGGCGGGAGCGTTCCTGCTATTAACGCTTGCTCTGTGGTTCTCAGAGGGGTACTTGCGCTATGAGCGTGCCGAGCAGCTGTATATCAGCGCAATAGAGCTGCCCCCGGAGTCCGGCCGCAACTATCTGAGGCAAATAGAAGTCACCTACGCGAAGCAACACAAAGATCCGCCCGCAAAATACATCGAAGCGTTGGCCGAACGCGAAGAAGATGACTTGATCCTCGGCGCCTATGAGCGCGCCTTCCACCTTGAACCCAACAATTCGTCCTTGGCCATTCGTTACGGCTGCCGGTTGTTTTACGAGGGGCAAGCAGGAGTGGCTCGGCTGCGGTTTCGCGAAGCTGCCGAAAATGCGCAGAAGAACGTGCTGCCAGTCTATCTCGAGGCATCGGTACTCCCGTGGGTATCCGAGGCCAGCGACGATCTGGGCCCTTCGTTTGCCATCATAGATCGAGCCAACAAAGCGAGCGGACGCGTCACCGTTCCCAAGCCGCTCTGGTCCTCAGCCTTACCCGAGCGTGGCTATTGGTACTCAAAGCTGCGCAGGCAAAGCGCAGAAGCCTGCATGTGGCCGTTCTACCAATTCGCGGACAAGGTGGCGGCACAAGCAGGAGACGACATCAAGAACAACACGCTTGGGGACTGGCCAGAACGATTGAAGGCGCTGGAGACGATGGGGAAACGCATCGCTGCCGGCGCCGTGGGCCAAGACCCCCGCATGGGGGACAGCCTTGCGGGCGGCATTCCACAAGCGCAAGCGGGACTCCATATCATGCGGACTGCCGTAGATTTGCTCAAGCAGATCTCGCCTGAACAGCGAAACATCCCCGACGAAAACATGATCAAGGCTCGCGTAAACCTGGATAGAGCTTTGGAGGAACTCACAAAGTTCGAGAACTCACGCGAAGACGTGATTCGCGAGGATAGACAAGCCTACACACTCCCGTTGCGGCTTATTGCCGCCACTATCGCGGTGTTTCTTAGCGTGTATATGGCCGCGTACATCCTATGCAAGGTCTTTGGCGTGAACAGTACTCACCATAATGTCACTCACTCGCGGGTTGGGCATATCGTCTTCACGGCTTGGGCGGCTTTCAGCCTTGCGCTGCTGATCCTGATGGCGATATCCCATGGCGGCATCGTATCCAGTCCAATCTGGCACTCCACGTTGTACTATTCGTGGTGGGGGGGAGCTTTAGTCGCGCTGGCGTTCTCCGTCCCATATCCCGTGCTGGTTTTGCCAAGCCCGCGCCTACTTGCTGGACAAAAAGCTGCCCTTGGCGATGCGGAGTCACTGCTTCCTGTGGCCCGTCGCAAATATAGACAGGCCTACCTCTCTGTGTTTCGCCGTTACCTGGGCATACTTCTTGGCCTGACCATTATCTCCGTCTCGGCCTGGGTCGTGGTGTTCCGGATTGTAAGTTCATTGTACCCCTGGCAAATTGGCCTCCTTTCAACCGGTCTATCCGGGGAAGAAATCGAGACTGTCCAGCACGCGCTTTCCCTGCTCGGGTAGCCCCCTGGGAGACAAAGTAAGAATCTGTGCCGTGATTCCTTGGCGGAAATCACAATGCGCGTCGGGACTTGAGTCAATAGTCTGGAAACTGTTAGTAGACTCATCTGCGAAAACCCCGGAAACACCACTATCTGCCCGCGGGAAAGGCCTCCAAACGGGGGGCGAGAATTCGCAAAGTGGAAAACTTGACGAGTCGCGCCTTTGGCGGTTATAATTTTCCAATAAGGTGCTTATACTGCGAATTCGGCAGTGGCGGGGAAATTTGTCGTAAGCCAAACCGGGGAGGTAACGGCACTGTGAGTGATCGCGAGCAGAAGGCGTACACAACATTCGAGGCGGCGAAGATCTGCCACGTCACACACCATAGTATCAAGAACTGGATTAAGCAGGGCTTGATAAAGGCGTCTCGCACGCCCGGCGGACACTACCGAATCTTAGAAGAAGATCTTGATGTGTTTCGGGAACAGTATGACATGTTCCCGCGTGACAAGGGTTCCGCGAAGAAACGCGTTATGATCGTCGATGACGATCCTGACGCACTTTCCCTCATGGAGAAAATACTCACCGACGAGGGGTTTGAGTTAATCAAAGTGAGTAATGCGACGGAAGTGGGTCTCAAAGCTGCCCAGCTTTCGCCGGATCTCATCTTGCTCGATTTTCTCATGCCGGAGATCAACGGATTCGAGGTAACCAAAGCGCTCCGTGACAACGAGCTTACGCGCAGCACCCCGATTATGGCGGTTACCTGCTTGTCCAAAGAACAGGATATTGAGAGAATATTCGCCTGCGGCGCGGATGAATACTTGGCCAAGCCCTTCAAAGTAGATCAGCTTCTAGACAAAGTACGTGAGTTGATCGGGCGCGGCCGAATGGTCGAATAACCTAACCGCCACAGAGCGAGGAGCACATGCAGGGCAGGACTCCCCGACGGGGAATCGAGTGGAAGATCCTGACCTCGATTCTGTCCGTCTCCATACTACCTTTGCTCGTTGCGTTGATGATTGGTTTATATATCGCGCGCGAAGGGCAGGGGAGTGCCGTTCGACAAGCTTTGCTCACCGCGGCGCAGCGCACGGCCAGCGGTCTTCGCATCAGCGCAAACGATCGCCTCGACCCGATTCGCGTGCTGGCGGAGAATCCGCGCATCGTTGCCGCACTCACGCCCGGCGCGCAAAATCGTCCGACTGTTCTTGACTCGCCGCTCGTGCTCGAAGACATCTCGCAATTGCTCAAGGTTCACACCGGCGTTGATACCCCTAATCGCATGTCTCCGGTGTTCAGCTTGCTTGACGCGGAGGGGAACGTCGTCACGACCACCAACCCCGATGTCATGGCCGATCCCTCACTTGGCAATCAATGGATTGCCTATGGGACCAAACGCCCTGACTATGTCGACATGGATAGGCTCACCAATAGAAGTATCTATTTCGTACATGCGGTGGCGCCAGTGCGTTCTCTTCAGTACAAAGAAGTCATCGGCTACGTTTCCGTGGTCTTCGATATCGATGTAATGCTCAAGTACGCTTTTGGGTACGACCCAGAACGCAATCGCGTTCCTTCCAAGACGGACGTATACCACATTGCTTACGAAGTCGGTGACGGAACAATGATATCCGCCCGGCTCGATCCAGATTCGCCGCCGAATGATCCGAGGCTGATTACGCAGCCGCTGGACCGCCGTTTGGCCGCGTTTCTTCTCGATCCCCAGCGACCCAGCTCGGATTCCGTTCGCACGTTTGACTTTTCACCCGAAGGCGTGGCCGTGCGATCCTTCGTGGCTTACGACCGCCTCTTTGATAGCAGGCCTGTATACGTGATCGTCAGCCGCCCTGCGTCCATTGTGTACTCCACGATCTATCTATGGGCGATCCTTGCCATTGCCGGATGCTTGGCGTTCATCGCCTTCCTTGGCCTGAACGCATATCGAAACGTCCACAACAACATTGTTCGCCCTGTGCTGCTGCTCAATGAAGGCGCTCAGATCATCGGGCAAGGCGATCTTGAACTAAAACTTAAAATCGGTACTGGGGACGAGATCGAAGAGTTGGCAAGCTCGTTCAACAAGATGGCGCTTGCCCTGAAAGGCAACATACGCCGTTTGGAGGAATCGGAAGAACGGTATCGCGGCCTTGTCACGTCCATGCGCGACGGTATCGTTCAAACAGACTCCCAAGGTGTTATTGCGTTCTTGAATCCCGCAGGGCTGGAGATCTTTGGATTCCCTGCGCTTGCAGACGTCATGGGCCAGAATCTCAACACGCTCTTCATCGACGAAGGCGACTTCATTACCTTTGCCGAACAACTACAGCGGCGCGGCTTCGTCGAACGTACGCGCGTGTGGATGCGCCGTAGCGACGGGCGCTCCATCTGCGTCGAACTCTCCGGAAACCTTGTGCACGACGACGAAGGCGGTGAAGTCGGCTTGGAGGGCATTTTCCGAGACATCACCAAGAGCGTACGGCTCGAACGTGAAGCTCAGGATCGTGCCGAACGTCTCAGTGCCATCAATCAGATTGCAAATGTAATCAATTCGAGCCTTGAAGCAGGCCGCCTCTATGAAAGCCTCGTTGTCGAGGTGAAGAAACTCGTCGATTTCGACTACGCGGAGTTGGCGCTGCTTGACGACAAGAGCGAGTCGTTCGCGGCTCAACGCCTGTGGCCCGTTCAAGACGCAGCACCTTCGCGCGAGTATCCCGTCGAGGATGAACGCTACTGCTCGGCATGGGTCGCGCATCGCCAGGAATGCCTCGTTGTGGACGACCTCAACGCGCCCAATTGTCAGTTCTCGGGCCAGTTCCCGGAATCGACACACAGTTGTCTGGCTGTCCCTCTCTACGCCACTGGGCGAATCATCGGTACGCTGAACCTCGGGGCCAATCGGGCGAACGCATTCACGCATCACGACGTCGAAGTGCTAGAGCAAATGGCCCCTCACGTGGCCGTCGCCATTCGCAACGCGCAACTACTCGAAAATCTACAGGTGTCCCTTGAAGAGGTGACGCGCGCGAGAGAGAAACTCTACCTCGCCAACGAGGAAATGAAGACTCTCGACGAGATGAAGACGAACCTTCTCTCCAATGTTTCACACGAGTTGCGCACTCCGCTGGTTAGCGTGATGGGCTATACCGATATGATCCTGAACGGCAAGGCCGGTCCTATCAACGATACCCAACGCGAATATCTGGGCATCAGCCTTCGCAACATCGAGAAACTGGTTACCCTTATCGAAAACCTGCTTGATTTCTCGCGTCTGCACCGCGGGAAAGAGACGCTCGTCTTTGACACATTCGACCTTGTCGATTGCGCTCGATCCAGCATGCAGATCATTCAGCCTGTGGCCGATGGCCGCGACATCAGGCTCGAACTCCGCGCTCCTGAGACTCCCGTGCTGGTCGAAGGCGAGAAGGGAAAGATTGGTCAGATTTTCAACAATCTCCTGTCGAATGCAGTCAAATTCAACCATCAAGGCGGTCAAGTCACGATTGCTATTACGCCCGGCGAGTCCGCCGTGGATGTACAGGTCTCGGACACGGGCATTGGCATTCCGCAAGAAGCCCTCGACAAGGTCTTCACGCGTTTCTACCAGTACGACGCGAGTTCGACCCGCAAATACGGCGGCACCGGTATTGGCCTTTCCATCGCGCAAGACATTGCCCGTCTGCACGGCAGCCGAATCACAGTCACAAGCGAGGTGGGCAAGGGAACAACCTTCCGCTTTTCCATGCCACTCCTTCGCCCCAAGAAGGAGAGTGGCGCGGAGGAAGAAGGACTCCCCGCCGAAACACGCCTTCTCGTGGAAATTGTAACCGTCGACCGCGCCTTGGCAACCCAAGTCCGCAATATGCTCCTGTCTGAAGGTATGGACGTGGTCCACGCGGGCACAACCAAACATGCGATGGCACTCGCCACAAAACACAGCCCCGATTGCATCCTAGTGGACGTGGACACGAATGGAAACGCCACTGCCTTGCTCGACACACTGTTAGCGGACAAAGTGAGCTCGGATCGCCCGTTGATCCTCGTTACCAATGACGACGAACTCTATGCGCGCTACAAACCGAAGGTCGCGTGCCGCCTGAAGAGAAGCCTGAGAAAGAGCATTCTTTTGAGCGGCATCCACCATGCCCTCAGCGAAAACGTCCCTCATACTCATCGGATCGGCCGGAAGATTCTGTGCGTCGACGACGATCCCGAAGTGCTCGTCTTCATTAGCCGCTGCCTGGAATCCGAAGGTTACGAAGTCGTCTGCTGCCGGTCGGGTGAAGATGCCTTGGGGATCGTTGACAGCGGCGAGTTCGCACTTGTTCTCTTGGACATTGCCATGCCCGGCATGGATGGATGGGAGGCCTGTAAACGCATTCGAGGGAATCCGTCGCTCGAAGGCATCAAGATCTTCATGGTCACGGCCAAACCGCTGGAATCAGAGTCCTACCCGCGTCCACAAGATCGGGGCGCGGATGGCTATATTCTTAAGCCCTTCCACGCCGGCGATCTTCTTGAGCTTGTCCAGGGTCTTCCTATACCGCATCCCGTGAAGCAAGCCCAAGCGTTGGATTAAGACCGTTTCTTTCTGGTGTTAACTCTGACGTATCACGTGTAGAATCATGTCCACTCGCTGCACGCCCTAAGTGAAAGTAACGGAGGTATGGTCATGACAGCCTTGCTGCTCTGTGTAGCCCTGGCAGCGCTCCAGGGTAAGGACTTGCTGATTGCCACGGAACGGCTTGCGTCTATCGAAAACGCTCTTGTTCTTGATGTACGCCCCGCCGACGCGTTTTCCTCAGGACACATCCCCGGCGCCGCGAACCTGGACATTGGCTCGTTGTCTGAGACGCGCGACGGTGTTGCGGGCCTGCTCAAGCCGCTCGAGCAAGTGCATGCGGCGCTGGCCGCTGCCGGGGTGGATCCCGCTAAGCACATCGTCGCCTACTGCGGCATGGAGAAGCCCGACGACTTCAAGGACGCAGCAAGAATGTTCTGGATCTTGGAGTATGTCGGTTATCCGCAAGTCTCGGTTCTGGATGGTGGCCTCGCGAAATGGAAGGCCGAAGGACGTTCTCTTGAACAAGGACCTACGTCCGTCAAGCCCGCCGTTATCCCCGACCTCAAGCCACGCGAAGATCTCCTTGCCACGATGGAAGACGTCGAGAGTGCAATAAAGCAAGGAGACAAAAGACTCGTGGATTGGCGAAACGCCGACATGTATCACGGCAGCAAGAAGGCCGATATAGTCAAAGCGCCTGGCCACATCCCCACGGCGATGAACCTCTCTTCAGAAGAGATGGTCAGGGGGCAAGATTCAACTCTCAAACAGGCGGGAACGATTGAGGAGCTGGCTAAGACACAGGGGGTCGATCTCAACGCGCCAACCATCACCTACTGCAACTCTGGACGGTCCGCCAGCACCGGATACTTCGTATTGCGCATGCTTGGAAACAAGCAGGTCTCCCTGTACGATGGGTCCATGGCGGAATGGACCGCTTCGGAAAAGAACAAAGTGGAATGCGACGCTCCCGTCGCAAAAGAGAAGTAGGGACGGAAGATTACGATGAGATATCGCCGGTTTGGCAAGACTGAACTGCAGATCCCTGTCATAAGCTGTGGCGGTATGCGGTTTCAGCAGTCGTGGAACAGCAACGACGAGGTTGGCGCGGATAGCCAGAAGAATCTCGAATCGACTGTGCTTCGCGCATTCGAAGTAGGCATCAACCATTTCGAGACGGCCCGCGGCTACGGCACAAGTGAGTATCAGCTTGGCAAGATCCTGCCGAAACTCCCTCGCGAGAGAATCATTGTCCAGACCAAGGTTGGCCCCTCCGCAAACCCGAAGGAGTTTGCAGAAGTCTTCGACTATTCCATGAGTCTGCTGCAACTCGATCACGTCGACTTGTTTGCCTTTCATGGCGTCAACAATGAAGAAATCTACGAGCACGCGAAGGTGTGCCTCGACACCGCCCTGCAATGGAAGAAAGAGGGCCGTATCCGAAACCTGGGATTCTCCACGCACGGATCGTGCGATTCGATCATCAAAGCCATAAACCTCGGTGTTTTCGACTACGTAAACCTCCATTGGTACTTCATCTTCCAGGACAATTGGCCCGCCATAGAAGCCGCACATGCCCGTGATATGGGTGTCTTTATCATCAGTCCAAACGAAAAGGGTGGATTGCTGTTCAAAGAAACGCAGAAGCTCGCCGCCCTCACGGCCCCCTATCACCCCTTGGTATTCAATGGACTCTTCTGTCTGTCTCGACCTGAAGTGCACACGCTCAGTTGCGGCGCCTCGAAGCCTTCCGATTTCGACATACACCTGCAAACCGCTGAACTTTCAAATCAAGCTGAGCGCATTGTTGCGCCGATTGTTGAGAGACTAGAAGGTGAGATGGTGCGCACGCTCGGAAAAGAGTGGATGGATCACTGGCACGAGGGTCTCCCTGAATGGAAGGACACGCCCGGCGAGATCAACATCCCCTGGATGCTGCGGCTCTACAACTTGGCTGTCGCGTTTGACATGGTCGAATTCGGGAAAATGCGCTACAACCTTTTCGGTAATGGCGGCCACTGGTTTCCGGGAAAACGCGCGGACAACATTGACAGTCTCGACTTCACTGACTGTCTGAAGCATTCGCCGTTCAAAAGCCGAATCCCAACGCTCCTTAAGGAAACACACGCCATGCTGGCCGGAGAAGAGAAGAAACGGCTTCAGAAGTCGTGATGTGGGTCGACGCATGCGGAGATTTGGGGGTGAGGAGCGTCGGTCAGGCGATCGACATTCACTTGCCGTCGAACAACGTACGCCGCTGTCGCTTTGCTATCTCTGACACTGTCAGCCACCCTGGAATGCCCGCTCATTTTGAGCGAAGGACAGGGAGTGAGTAACAGACTATCAGACGTCATTCTGCGCGGGGATCGCGCTAGCGCGGGTTTTGGTGGAAGAGACAAAGGACCAGACGAACTTCTTCTACTCGATCTACCGGAATATGCCTGGCGCTACGATCGCATTCACTCACACGGTCTTCTCTCTGGAGTGCCGTAGGCACGGCAGATTCCAGCCTGGGGTGAGATTTGCTTCACCGATGCGAATCAAAACCCCAGGTACAAGCCCCCACCCAACGTGAGCCCTAAGCAACGTAAACGGTCCGTTTCTTAGGAGTCCGCCTTCGGCGGACGAAGAATCTGGCTTGAACAAAACAGAAGGTGAAATGTGGCGTCTGCGGGTTTATTGCCGGATTCTTCACTAATCTCCGCATGACAATTGAGGATCGGTAGCAAGTACCATCCGGAACAAGTTGACTCTTAGAACAGGGGATGACTCGATTAGCTAAGGCGCGCTATCAGGTTGTGGCGTGCGCTCATAGACTGCATAGCGCTCGATTCTCTTCGTCGCACCCAGCAAATCCACAAGGTCGCGTTGGCTTACCGCGTCCAGAATAACGCAGGGATGCGACTCAACCGCCTCGCGTGTTGCTGAGATTCGAGTAACATGACGGTCAGCGAAAAAATTCAACGTTCGTTCGACTGGATAGAATGTCGTGGCAACCTCGGCATCATGAGGAAGTGATTTCACATACTCACTAAGCGCTCGATCTGCCTGCATGTCGTCATGCGATAGCGCCGCCGTAAACGCCTGTCCCATGTTCATGACAAATGGAACGCACAGACACGCCACGGTGAAAACCCGCAATGGCCTCATGCGCCAGCGTCCGTCGCGCTTTCGAATCGCACCCGAGATCGCCATTCCCACAACCGGGCCTACAAAACTCGCGGATAGGGCGAGCGCGTACCAGACATAGCGCGGGATATTGCCTGAAGTGAAGAAAACCCACCAAAACGCGACAAAAACGGCAAACATCCAAAGAACAACCACTGAAGGATCATAGCGGTGATAGAAGACATAGAACCCGGCAACGGCCATGCACGACGCAGAAACCAATACGATTGCTCCGTGCCGAAATAGCCAGCCCAACGTATTCGACACCGAGCCTAGACCAAACATCAGGTTATGCTGATACACTGCCAACTGCCCCGTAGCAACGCCTTCCGCAACGGTTTGATAGCGGCTTTGGATTCCCCACCAGACAAGCACGAGACTCCCCGCTGCTATAGCGGGCAGGAGAAGATGAACCAGTTGGATTCTGCGGAAAGTCAATCGATCATAGAGGTACGCAGCAAGTACCGCCCATACTACAAAGACTGCGAACATCTTGGTGATGACTGCAAACCCCAGAAACAACCCTGACGCCAGCATCGAGGCATATCGGCCTCGGGATACTAGCGCGCGCCGCCAGCATAGTAATCCACAGACAAGGAATAAAAGGGCCGGGATCTCTCCGTAAAGCGTTCTCGCAAGATATGAAGTTCCGAGTGCTCCACTCAGGAAGAGTATCCCTAGTATGGCTCCACGTCCGTCGAACAACGGCAGAAACATACTGTAAAGAGCCATGAGCATCACAATGTAAAAGGCAACGATGACGATACGCGCCGGCAGCAGCGCGATGCCAGCCGCCTTCAACGCTCCCGCTACCGGAAGTATGACAGTCGGCCCTACGGAGTCATACGAATCAAACCGCACAAATCCCGAGTCCGGATGCCCAGATGCATATTCCCCGTACACCGCCAAGTTCCTGGCAACAATCAGATGATGCATCTCGTCGGGTTCGGCGCGAGGGTAATCGCTGAGATTCAGAACGGTAAACAGCCCGACTGCGGCCACAACGACACAGAGATAAGGAAGTGCAGGTCGCTCCGGTTCCTTAAGTGTCACTTTCGGATAGGGGATTCGACTTAGATGCGGACTAAGCCACCGCAAACGCAGTGCCAGGAGAAGTGAAAGAACTCCAAACGCAACAGACTTGATCCCAAGCTTCAGGAGCGAGGGACTATTCGATGCTTCAGGCGACACCAGGAAGAATGCCAACAGCGTTCCCGATGCCACGGACGTGAAGGCGGTGCATAGCAGTGCCGACACCAGGACTGCCAACTCTCCAAACAGCCGCACCAACCCCAGTACGACTCGAATTGCCTGCTTCGTGTCCATCTCAGTGGAAGCGGTCATGCGTCTCTGCCGATTCTAGAAACATGGATTACACTCTTCCCGCCGGTTCACGAATGTGAGTATACCAAGTGGAAAGTGCCACTTCCCGTTACTTGGAATTCAGCGTTGCCTAGAGTCGAAGAGTTCGTCAAAATACGTGCATGGCACAGCACGACACCCTCAGATCTCCCTGGCTTGGCCGCATAGGCATCTTTTTCTTCACTCTCGCTCTTCTCAGTGTTATCGGCGTCTTCGCGACAAACCTCTATATGCTCCGGCAACTTGGGATGAGGGTTCAGACCATGCGGGATTCTGGGTATCCGACCACGCAAACTGAATTCATTGACTGGTACGGACGCCTTGATGAGCCCAACGCGCTTGATACGTACTACAAAGCCTTCGGAGCGATTACTCCTCCCGCCACTGCGGCAATTCCGATATTGCCCTTTGTGGGCGACACCGAGTATCCCGACGATTTTGCGCCTATTCCGGATGAGTTGCTGGTGGTGATGAAGGAACACCTAGCCAAGAATGAGGAGGCAATTAGCCTGCTGCACAAAGCAGCTTCTATCCCAAACTGTACGTTCCCCGTCACGGACCAATCTGCTGGTACAATGCTCTTCAAAATCGATGATTGGCCCCACGTAAGGAGCGGCATAGACCTCCTGAGACTGGATGCCGTCGTATCTGCCGAGAATCGAGATGCCCAACGTGCCATTGCAAGCATCCGAGCTGGAATAGCGCTAGCCCGCGCCTATATGAAGCGCCCAACGACAAGCGATTTCATCTGGGGCGATACGATGCTCAATTCTGCCGTTACTCCTCTGAATCGGGTCTTGTACCAACTTGAGGAAGTCGACCTCACCCCGCTGGAGGAACCTCTACGCGAGTCGGATTACGATGGTCTGCTTGAACGTGCGTTGATTGGCGATTTGTTCAACCAAGTCCGTGCCCGGGACTATGCGCCTACGCTTTTCGATGGCCGGGCGTGGTCACTGGAAGACGCCACTTTGGGCGAGAGGATTAGATACAATCCGCTCACGGCCAGGGCGGAATACGTGCTCGGCCTCAGCAAGATTGATCAGATTCAGTTGCTCGATTTCGGACTCCTGCTTACCCACATCGCCTCACTGCCCAATGCCGAGCGCAAGCGCGAACTCGAAACTGCTGCATCGCGCACTCCACTCGCCCCGCTGATGATCCAGACCTTTTCCACGGCTTTTGATATCGAGTATGGCGGAAAGGCAAGAATCAGAATTCTCAACACGGTTCTGGCCATCGAGCGATACGCGCGAGCTACAAAACAACTCCCAGCCGGCTTGCACGAACTGGTCCCCGGTTTCACAAACGCCGTCCCGCTGGATCCGTTCGATGAACTACCGTTGAAGTACCGTCTCACGGATACGGGCTATGTCCTCTACAGCGTAGGCCGAGATATGGAAGACGACGGGGGAGATGGACAGTCAATGCTCTTGGAGGGCGACGTCGTTTTTCGAAGGAACATGACGCGGCCGTTGGACAGAACCCCAAACCAACCTCTCGACATACCGCAATCGTAACGGAAGTGTCAGAGACCTTTTTCCTGTCTAGGAATTCCCTACTTCCCGTCTTTTCTCGATTATTAAGAACCGCAAGTCCCTCGTTTCGTAGAGCAACTAACCAAACCTGACGTAGTGCTCTTGCCTTCTTGGCGTATTGATAGTTGATCGGAGTGCAACGAACTTCCCCTATATTATGGAGGGATTCCTGGAATCCACACCTTCCATCCTCCGGGTATTTGTTACCAATACGCCGAGGTGTTATCGTTCCCCGATACAACGAAAAGGAATGGGCAAGCCGTGCCGGAAAAAGGACTCTTTCTACAAAACGTCATCGCGGTGATCTGGGATTTCGACAAGACTCTTTCACCGCAATACATGCAGAAACCCCTCTTCGATGCTTACGATGTCGATGAGCAGCGCTTCTGGGCGGAAGTCAACGCGCTTCCCGCGTATTACGCCAAAGCGGGAGTCACGGTTCAGCAAGACACTTCATACCTTGGCCACTTGCTGTCATATGTCCAATCCGGGCGTATGCCGGACCTCACCAACGCGCGTTTGCGTGAATTGGGCGCCGATATCGAGTTCTTTCCCGGCATCCCCGAATTGTTCGAGCGTCTTGCCAATCTCGCACGAATCAGCCCATTCGACGAATGGGACCTCCACCTTGAGCACTACGTGGTCTCGACGGGCATCGCCGAGATGGTGAGAGGTTCGCGGATTGCCCCGTATTTGTCCGGCATACACGCATCCGAGTTCATTGAGGTACCCGCCGGACCAGGGACCGATTTCGCCGGAAGCCCCCAGACGGGTCCGATTAGCCAAATCGCGGGATTCCTGGACAACACGACGAAAACACGCGCGCTTTTCGAAATCAATAAGGGGGTCAACAAGGCGGGGATAAGCGTAAACGATGCCATCCCCGAGGACGAGCGGCGCGTTCCTTTCAAGAACATGATCTACATTGCCGACGGCCCAAGCGACATCCCGTCTTTCTCAGTCGTCAAGAAGCACAACGGCCACACCTGCGCCGTGTACACGCCCGGATCGGCAAAACACTTCGAGCAAGCCAAGCGCCTGCAAGACACCGACCGTGTCGACCACGTAGCCCCGGCGGATTATCGCGAGGGCACCCAGGTCTCCATGTGGCTCGAAGCTGTCGTGAAGGAAATTGCGGGCCGGATGGTCGAGGAGCGCAAACGGGCGTTTCAGAGCAAGGTCAGTCCCGGCCCAACGCACGTGACAGACGAGGAAAAGAAATAGCCAAAGGGCTTACTTATTCTCTTTGCACAGAATCAACGCCGCGATAACGCCTGGAATCCATCCGCAGAGCCAGAGAATGCTGACCAGCAAGAGCGGCCCGCATCCCTTGTCGATGACCGCAAGTGGGGGAAGCAGAATGCATACAACCGCGCGACCAAATGACATAGTAATTCCTCTTCTGTTCGCCGAAGGGCTGACGCCTCTCGAAGCACAGGTCAACGCCTGCTATACTTCGTTCCATTATGACGTATCGGCTCGTTCATGTGATCATTATTAACTGGAACGGCATCGAACATCTCAACGATTGCTTCACGTCGCTCCTGGCCTGCGAATATCCGCACGTCCGGTTTGTGCTCGTGGATAATGGCAGTACGGACGGTTCCGTCGAGTACGTGCGCCGTGAGTTCGGGGTTGACCCGCGAGTCGAAATTGTCGAGCTAGGCGAGAATCTCGGATGGTCCCCTGGCAACAACGCGGGTATCGAGCGTGCCCTTGAAGCGGATGCCGACTACATCTTTCTGCTGAATAACGACACGTGGACCGCGCCCGACGCCGTAGGCAAACTGGTCGAATTCGCGGACGCCAACCCAAATGCCGGCGCCATCGCGCCCAAGATGCTGATGTTCTACCAGCCAGACCTCTTGAACTCGGTGGGGGTGACCTGTTCCATGGTTGGCGTCGGTTGGGATGAAGGATTGGGCCGCGTCGATACCCCGGCTTGGAATATGTCGAAACCTGTCCTCGGGGTGTGCGGCGGTGCGATGTTCTTGCGGAGTTCCTCGCTACGGAAGACCGGACTTCTGCCAACCGACTTCGAGATCTACCTTGATGACCTCGACCTGAGCCTGCGCATGTGGAGTGCCGGCTACGAAGTGTGGAGTTGCCCGGAAGCCGTGGTCCGCCACAAGTTCAGCGCCACAATGGGCGAAGGGGAGCGCGCGAAACGCAAGTACTACCTCAACACGAGAAACAGACTCAGGTTGATCCTTCGCAATTTTCCGGCTTCAAAGTCGGCAGCCATTGCGGCTGCGTATATCATGAGCGAGTGCAAAGCCTTGGGCAGAGCACTCCTGAATGGCGAAGGATGGCGAATCAAGGCTCATGTCCGCTCGTGGTTTGATGCTCTGGCGTACCTTGGAAAGGCTGCGAAGGCTCGTAAGGCGTTACGTGCTACAGGCTTTAACCCAATGCGTTTCTGGCCCATGGTGCAGAAACGTCAGCTATTCTTCCCAGGTACCGAGTTTCCCGAGGAGGGTTGGTACGCTCCCCGGACTCTCAAAGGCGTCTTTCGCGTTCGGCCGATGACACAACGCGCGACACTTGCCGTCGAAGGAGGCCCTTTGCGCATCCTTCTTACGAATTGCTATCCTCGCGTGGCCGAGGCCCACGTACGAGTGGCCCAGAATGATTGCCAACTTGCCCACCTCAGCACATCGTCGCTTGAGGAAGTCGTTATTGAAACGCGACCTGGGACTCTGGAGTTCTACGCCGAGCGTCTCTTCACGGCAGAAGAGACCGGTGAACAAATAGACATTGGGGGATGGATTGCGGTGGAGCCGCTCCGCGCGGACACGCATCCTCCCGAAGCAAGGCTACCAAATGAGTCCGTTTAACTTAGCCTCATACCTCGCAGAGCGCAAGCTCCTCATCGACCGTGCGCTCGATGAACGTCTGCCGAGCGCGGCAGTGGAACCTCGCCACGTCCACGAAGCCATGCGATACGCGACTCTCGGCGGAGGTAAACGTCTTCGGGCAATACTCGCACTGTCCGTAGCGGACCTTGCGAACGCGCCCTTTGAGAGCGTGCTGGATTCGGCCTGTGCCATCGAGTTTGTTCATACCGCCTCCCTCATACTCGATGATTTGCCATCCATGGACGACGCCGACACACGTCGAGACATTCCCAGCACACATGTCCGATTTGGAGAGGCATCTGCGCTGTTGGCGTCCGTGGCACTCATTGCACAGGCATTCGAGTTGGTCGCCCGCAATGCCGCGTCGTCGTCGCAACCTGAAGTGGCGGCCCTAGTCACACAGTCTTTGGCCCAAGTCATCGGTACCCAAGGAGCCATCTACGGTCAGCACCTGGATCTAGGTCAGTCCGAAGTGCCGCTGACCCTGGAAGCGATGGAAGACACCTATCGGCGGAAGGCATCGGCGCTTTTTGCGGGCGGACTCACTATCCCCGCGACCCTGGTCGGAATGTCGTTGGCACAGCGCGAGGCTTTGAACAACTACGCACTGGAATTGGGACTGGCTTTTCAGATCACCGATGACCTTATCGATGCTGGCCTCCACGGCGAGGAATCCCACAAGATTACGATGGTGACGCATCTGGGTGAAGAAGGGGCACATAAACGAGTTTCGGATCTGGTTGCATCTGCGGAAGACCATCTGCGGATATTCGGCGATGCCGCCGATCCACTACGGATGATGGCAAGGTATGTCGCGACGCGGAAGTTCTAGTTCGAAGGGTGTGTTGTTTCCCATCTTGCTGGCGGTGGTCTTCATTGGAGCCGCCGCGATAGTCGGGTTTTGGATCGGATCGTTGGGTGGTTCGGACTTCTCGACTTCTGACATGCAGAGTTGGACGCCGGACGAACCCGTTTCGGCTCCGGAAGAAGAGACAGCCGCCACGCCGCGAATGGGATGGCCGCTGTTTTTCAGCACAAGTGTTCTCCCTGGCTCCGATATTGAAGCTGTGATCGGCGAAGTGCGACTTGCCGCGCTCGCCGGCGTGCACCAATATGCGGTTCGCGTGCCACTTCCATGGCCAGGAGTGGACACCCCGCTCGAGCCGGTTACTGCGGCCCTGGATCGCATCCTTGAAACCGATCCGGAAGCGACGCTCTTCCTGTGGATCAACTTCGAGCCGCCAGCCGCTTGGTTGGACGCCCATCCCGATGCGGCTTCAAGCATTGAAGTGGATGGAAAGCGCTTGGTGAGTCTGGAGTCTCAAGTGTGGACAGAAGCAGGCAAATCTGCTTTGGCCGTTCTGGCGGAAACGGTGAACAAGGCCAAATCGGGTGACCACATCAAGGGCGTAATAGTTGCCGGGCCGGTTGACGGTGCGTGGCTGCATGCGGGCGACTATGACCGTTCTCCGTCTGGCACATCGGGTTTTCGCGCATGGCTCCGCACTCAATATGCCGACAATATGGCGCTGCAAACCGCATGGGGAGACTTGGCTTGCACGTTTGACGATGCCCCGATTCCGGACAAGCCAAACTCAGCGGATACTCTAAACGTCTTCTTCAAGTTGCCGGAGGAACAGCGTCAAGTAGACTACTTGCGCTACCTATCCGAATCGACCGCCGATGCAGTATCGGAATTCGCAGGGTTCCTTCGGCAGAATGCGAAGACCTCTCTGCTGATTCTTGCCACCTATGGCAGCGCTTTCGAATACCCCGCGAACGACAGTGGACAGCTGGCCTTAGGGATACTCTTGGACGGCGTGGTAGACGGGGTAGTCACTCCAGTCTCATACAAGGACCGCGGTCTGGGGGGGGCTGGCGGCTTCATGGGGCCGGTAGACAGCGCGCGTTGGCGAAAGAAGCTGTGGGCGCTCGTGGACGATACGCGCACAGGTATTTCCCGAAATGCCGTATCGGGTGAAATTGAACGTATTGAGGGTCTGCGCTCCGAGGATGTTTTGCGCGTTCAGAGACGCAACTTTGCCGCCGCCGTGACGCACGGACTCGGGGTGATGTGGGATGACGCGCAAGGCGTTGGCAGCCTTCACAACACGGAAATGTGGGACCTGTTCCGGCGGATGCGTGAGTCCTACCAAGCGGTCTGGCCCACGAGCGAAGCTTGGACCAAGGGAGAGCCTATTGCATACGCGACGCCTGAGCAGCGCCTGACTCTCTGCGTCGTGGTGGACGAGGCGAGCCGCTTCTTTCAGCGATGCGACACCAAACTGAACGAACTCCTGTTGGCTGGTGTGCGTGATGCCGCACTACGCTCTGGAGTTCCCACGCAATTCTGTCTTCTTCAGGACATCCTAAGCGGCCACGCCCAAGAAGCCGCGGTGTACTTGTTTGTGAACGCATTCCACCTCCATCCCGAGGATCGCGATCAGATTAAGAATCTTCTCATTGCCCAACGCTCGGCGGCGATCTGGATGTACGCCCCGGGCTATATTGACGATCAGCCATCCGTCGAAAACTGTGCCGCGACAACAGGACTAAAGGTCCTTATGTTTGACGGTCCGGCGCGCTCCGGTTCTCAGTGGCAGCTATCTGGCGGACGATTTGTGGGGCAGGGCACGGCCTTCGGTGGACCCGATCAATGGGCTCCCATGTTCTATATCGAGACCGAAGAAACAAAGATCATGGCTCGTTACCGCGAATCAGGCATGGTCAGTGTCGCTGCCGAGTTCTTCCCGGAAGGTTGGGCATCCATCTATGTTGCGGAGCCCGTTTTGACGCCGGAGATCCTGCGCGAAATCCTGCTCATCCTGGAGAAGCACGTATTCATTCGACAGGGTGGGGAAAAGCACTCCGACATCCTTCACTTTGGCCCGAACATGGTTGCGGTTCATGCCGGAAGCAACGGCGAGCGCTCCCTGGACCTTGGCGCCACGTTCAACATCCAAGACCGGCTGGACCCTGATGTAGGTTGGCAAAACAAACGGTTCCTGCTCATGCCTATGAAGCAGGGCGACACCCGCGTGCTTGGACTGGAGTACTCGAAAGAAACCGAGCAGTTGCCGCAAGGCGCGGTAGAGAACGCGGAATCGACAGACAGTACGCAGGCGCCGGCCGAACCCGTCGAGCCGCCGCCGCCGGAATCTGTCTCCAGTGAACCCGTTGGAACGCAGTATCCGTGATTGAAGTCTCTACGATTGACTCTGAGTCTTACTTGACAGAGGACAGTGACCGCCGTATAGTGACGGTCACGTAAGATGAAAGGAGGGGGTAACTCACACAATCGGTTTCTTGGCGCGTGGGCCAAGGGAAGACGGTGAGAATCCGTCGCAGTCGCGCTGCTGTAACCGGGGACGAAAGCCGCATGAAGCCACTGCTCGACCGAGCGGGAAGGCGCGGCCGGTAGAACGATCCGGAAGCCAGAAGACCTGCCCCACTTCGCAGTTGGGATTGCGGAAACTTCGCGGAAAAGTTCTGGCATATCGAGATCGCCTCTCCGAATACCTACCTTTTCCCGTCTACCGCTTCCGTAAGATTCTTCGACACAGCCCGTAATGCGTCTGTTGTCCAGGCTCTTCGGCATCGCGTAGGTGGCTCCCGCAAAACCTCCTGCATTCGCGCCTGTTCTGTCCCGTGCTCAGTGGTTTGCACGCAACGGAGGTCGCGTGGCGCGGTCGCGAGCGCCGGTCACGCATGAAGCAGGGGTTTCTATTGATGAGACAGCTCCATTGTCTTTGCGCAGTGTTGCTCTTCGGGGCAACGTCGCCTGCCTGGGGGGCGGGTGAACAGTTCACGAATTTTCCAACTCCCGCAGCGGGGGCATTCAACGTCGTTGTCGCTCCGATGCAGGATGGTCGCCTATTGGTTTGGAACGGGGGTGACGTCTTCGAGCAAGCAGGTGTCAACGTCGACTATTTCACGCAGGTCGCTTCCGGATATCCAGGCGATGCGTCTTTCCTCGCCATTACACCGGATGGCTCGCGAGCCGCTCTCGGTGCAGGATACAGCGGAGCTATCACGGTTGTTGCCCTCAACGCTCCGGGTACTCCCGTCGCCTCGATAAACACGGTGAACAACTACTCGGGCGTCTGGATTTCCAACACACAGTTGCTAATCAACCGCGCCTTGTATGTTGGTCCAGGTCCATATGACTACGACCTTCCCGAGCTCGTGCTCGTCGACTTCTCAGGAACGCCCACGTTCAAGGTCGTGGTGGAAGATGTCGGCACCTATTCCGCGGCGATTGCAGTAGATGCCGCGCTGCAATACATCTACACCGCCGACGGTTGGACAGGGGAAACCCGCAGGTTCGCCGTGGCCAATCTAATCAACGCGTTCAACACGAACACCCCTCTCACTTGGACGAGCGGTGCGCTTATCGGAACGTACAACAGCGGCGGTCCAGCAGGGGTGGATAATGACGGCAACCTCATTATCGGTGGCTTTGGTTCGATACAGACCGTTAATCCCACGACAGGATTGGTTGTCAACAATTACGATCCGGTCGGTACGGGCTTCGAGTTTTACAATGCAGGTTTCAATCCATTCACCGGCCTAATCATCGCCATCCAGTCGGTGTATTTGGGTGTTCCGGGCTTGTGGACCCCGGCTGACACCCTTATACCGCTGCCCGGACTGACGGGACTTGGAATTGTCGCTTGCCTTGCTGCGCTCTCTGCGCTGGGCGCGCGGAAAGCCCGGGGGCTGACAAAATGAGAACTTCCTGGGTCGCCGCATTCTCGCTGTTCGCGGCCGCACTTTCGGCTTGTGCCGAAGATCCGTGGGCGGATAGCGTTGTTACCTACGCGCCGGTCTCCCCACAATCGGGTTACACCGATTCGACCAAAGCGCTAGGTGCGCCGGGAGGCGGCGGCCCAGGTATTCCCAATAACGATTCGATTGTGACCCTTGGTATTCCGGCTGGCTCTATGACCCTCAAGTTTACGACGCCGGTCACTGATGATCCGAATAATCCCATGGGGCTGGACTGTATTGTCTACTCGAATGCTTTCTGGAATGCGGGCGATCCTCAACGCAAATGGCAGGAACCCGCGCTGATCGAAATCAGTGA